>JANKMV010000248.1 GCA_024650095.1 Bacillota bacterium
AACTGAATAAGTGCGCCTTTCTTATACTAGTCAGGATATTCAGCGGAAGAATACCATTAAAAAGAAGGTAGAAAATTCCATTCGTGCTCACTTTATGATGAAAAGAGATCGTGATTATGTGGTAAAAGACGGTCAGATTATCATCGTGGATGAGTTTACCGGTCGCCTTATGTATGGTCGCCGCTACAGTGAAGGGCTACATCAGGCCATCGAAGCCAAGGAACAGGTAAAAGTAGCAAAGGAAAGCATGACGCTTGCCTCCATTACCTTCCAAAATTACTTTCGCATGTATCATAAACTGTCGGGTATGACGGGAACAGCAGCGACAGAAGAAACAGAATTTCAAAGTATTTATGGCATGGATGTGGTGATTATACCCACGAACAAGCCCATGATTCGTCAAGATTTAGCAGATGTAATCTATAAAACAGAACGAGGGAAATTCAAGTGGGTTGTGGAGGAAATTGCCGAACGCCATAAAACGGGACAACCACTTTTGGTCGGGACAATTTCCATTGAGATATCGGAACAATTGAGCCGTCTTTTACAAAAACACGGGATTCGTCATGAGGTGCTCAATGCGAAGCATCATGAACGGGAGGCAAAAATTATTGCCCAGGCAGGCCGGTTAGGGTCTGTCACCATTGCCACCAACATGGCCGGCCGTGGTACGGATATTCTTTTAGGTGGGAATCCTGAATCGCTGGCTGATGATGAGTTTCGTGTAACTAGTGGCTGTAATTTAGAACAGTATTTGGCACAAGATGATGTAGATGAAGCGGCTAAAGACGAGGCACTGGCACGATACGAAGAATTAGTGGAAAAATATCGGCAAGAAACAAAGCGAGATCGCGAGCAAGTGATTGCCGTGGGCGGTCTCCATATCCTGGGTACAGAACGACATGAATCACGGCGAATTGATAATCAGTTACGGGGCCGTTCCGGTCGTCAAGGAGATCCGGGGTCTAGTCAATTTTACATTTCGCTTGAGGATGATTTGATGCGACTCTTTGGTGGCGAGAATGTCTTTAACGTGATGGAGAAGTTGGGGCTAGATGAGGATACGCCCATTGATCATCCGCTCATTAGCCGTGCTTTAGAATCGGCACAGAAGAAAGTGGAAAATCGCAACTTTGAAGTGCGAAAGCACATATTAGAATATGATAATGTAATTAACGAGCAACGTGAAGTGATATACAGCCAACGGCGTCGTGTTTTAGAAGGAGAAAGCTTGCGCGATACCGTGCTGGAATGGGTGCCCGAGCTGATAGCAGAGGGGCTGGCACAATTTGCGAGTGAGAAAGTCTATGATGATGAGTGGAATTTGAGTGGACTTTTAGCCTGGGCTGAGGGCTACTTCTTACCCCCACGACGTCTCACAGCTGCTACTTTAGAAGGAAAAAGTAGAGATGAACTCCAAGAACTGCTATTGGAGCAAGCGCTACTTGTCTACCAAGAACGTGAAGATAAGATGGGTGCGGAAGCCATGCGTGAAGTGGAACGCGCCGTTATTCTACGCGCTGTCGATGCTAAATGGATGGTGCATATAGATGCTATGGATATGTTGCGCCATGAAATTGGCTTGCGAGCATATGCCCAGCGTAATCCGCTGGTGGAATATAAATACGAGTCAAAAAATATGTTTGACCAAATGATTCAGGAAATTCGCGAAGAGTCCATTAGCATGCTGTACCGAGTGCAGTTGGTTGCACCCCCAGAGCGTCAAGCGGTGGCGGTGGCGAATGAAACGCCAGCTAGCGATGGCACAGCGGTACATGGTCCTGCTCGTTCAACAAAAAAGGTGGGACGTAATGACCCCTGCCCCTGCGGTAGTGGAAAAAAATATAAAAAGTGTTGTGGAAAGTAGGTGTTGGCATGTCTTCCGAAATAAAAGCAAGCTATGAGGAATTACGTGAACGTCTAACCGAAATGAGTGTGTCTCTTTG
Source organism: Bacillota bacterium (assembly GCA_024650095.1). Classification (GTDB taxonomy): domain Bacteria; phylum Bacillota; class Dethiobacteria; order Dethiobacterales; family Dethiobacteraceae; genus JANKMV01. The sequence goes on from JANKMV010000248.1 coordinate 1,947, forward strand.
ACGTCGCTCATAAAAGTGAACAAGTCCAGCAATTAGAACTGCAAACGGTTCAAGCTGAGTTCTGGTTAGATTCAGAGCATGCACAAAAAGTGATGCAAGATTTAAATGATTTACGCGAAGAAATAGCGCCCCTTGAAATGATGCGGCATAAGTTAGACGACCTGGAGGTTATCATTACCCTAGCGCACGATGAGGGTGATGAGGAGCTTTGGCTTGAGGCCGATGAAGTGCTAGCTACGTTAAAGAAGCAGCTGGGTAAGCTGGAATTATCGGTCTTATTTCGTGGACGCTATGATCATCATGCGGCCATTATTTCCATTCACCCCGGAGCAGGGGGCACAGAATCACAAGATTGGGTCTCCATGTTATTGCGTATGTATACACGCTGGGCAGAAAGGAAAAGTTATCAAATAGAGATTTTGGATCTTCTCCCCGGCGATGAAGCCGGGGTTAAAAGTGTGACGGTCCTCATAAAAGGGAAGAATGCCTATGGCTATCTTAAGGCAGAACGCGGTGTCCATCGACTCGTGCGAATATCCCCTTTTGATGCGGCCAAACGGCGTCACACATCCTTCGCTTCATTGGATGTTTTGCCGGAGATTGAGGAAGAAGATCAGGAGATTGAGATCCGCCCGGAGGATATCCGAATTGATACCTTTCGTGCCAGTGGAGCGGGCGGTCAGCATGTTAACACCACGGATTCCGCAGTACGTATCACCCATTTAGAGTCGGGCATCGTCGTTTCTTGTCAAAACGAACGCTCACAGCATGCTAACCGTGAACGGGCACTAAAAATTCTGCGCGGACGTCTTGCCGAACTCACTGAACGTCAGCAACTAGAGGAAATTAATAGCTTACGTGGTGAACAAAAGGAAATTGCCTGGGGCAGTCAGATTCGCTCATATGTTTTTCAGCCATACACACTGGTTAAAGATCATCGCACTGGTGTGGATGTGGGTAATATTAATGCTGTCATGGATGGTGACCTCGATGAATTGATTGAGTCGTATCTACGGCAAACAGCTGGGCAAAACACATAATTACTGGAGGAGTCCGTGTGACGAAATTACAACCTCTTAAAGAGTATATTGGTGTACTCTTCGGCACTGCTGTGGTGGCTGCTGCATTTAACATGTTTTTAACCCCTAACCAAATTGCCGCCGGTGGCATTAGTGGTTTAGGGGTTTTGTTTTTTTATCTCTATCAGATTCCCGTGGGGGCAACCATTTTTATACTTAACGTACCGCTCTTTATCATTGCGGCTAGGATGTTCGGTTTCTCCTTTATCACGAGGGGTTTGTTTGGTGCTGTAGCCTTGTCGGCCATGGTGGAAATATTAAACTTTCTGCCCGTGGTGACCGAAGATTTGCTTTTGGCGTCCTTGTACGGGGGGATATTGATGGGCATTGGCATTGCCTTGGTCTTTCGTGCCCATGGCACAACGGGGGGTACTACCCTAGCAGCCCAAGTTCTAAATAAATTGTTTGGCTTTTCCATGGGACAAAGCTTACTGGGTGTGGATTTTCTGGTGGTGGCGTTTGCGGGTCTTGTTTTTAACTTGGAGTTGGCCATGTATGCACTGATATCGTTGTTTGTTACTAGTCGTGTGATTGACCTTGTACAAGAAGGGCTAAGCAGTAGTAAAGCAGCGCTTGTGATTTCGACGCAAACAGAAGCCATTGCACAGCGCATCTTACGTGAGATGGACCGCGGGGCCACCGTTTTTACGGGCGAAGGCGCATTTACAGGGGAGGCGCGCAAGATGGTGTTGACGGTTGTTTCCCAGTCTGAAGTCCCACGTCTCAAAACCATGGTACAGAACATTGATGAAAAGGCTTTTGTCATTCTTGGTAATGCCCATGAAGTTTTGGGTGAAGGATTCAATATCACGGCTAAGCGCTAGAACTTCCAACAGTGTAAAAGATACGCTCCTGGCAATTTTCTGTGAAACTGCC
>JANKMV010000249.1 GCA_024650095.1 Bacillota bacterium
ATTACAGATTCTTGATGACGGTAGACTAACGGATAGTCATGGCCGCACAGTGGATTTTAAAAACACCATTATCATTATGACGTCCAATATTGGCAGCATGCACTTACTCGAAAATGCCACCACAGATGGTGAAATTGCTGAAGATGTCAAAGAAAGTGTCATGGGCGAACTGCGCAGCCATTTCCGGCCCGAGTTTCTAAATCGTGTCGATGATATTGTACTCTTTAAACCGCTCACGCTTGAAGAAATAAAACAAATTGTCGACCTGCAGTTGGAGTTATTACGTCAGCGTTTAGAAGAACGCTATATCCAACTAGAGCTAACTGATGCCGCTAAAGATATCATCGCCCGTGCGGGCTATGATCCAGTCTATGGTGCACGACCCCTCAAACGCTATATCCAAAAGGAAGTGGAAACAGCACTGGCACGCAAATTAATTGCTGGCGACATTACTGAACACAGTACAGTAACAATAGACGAAGAAGACCAACGACTTACATTTACCCTTGGACACAAATAACCATCTACAGTAGTTTTGTCATCTCGGTAAGAAAGGCGCGCTCATTTCATTCCATGAGCGCGCCTTTCAGTACTATCTACATTGGCGCTTGCTACGTGTGTAGGGAACGGTCTTGACCGTTCCGCGCTATTTGTCAGTGATTTAACCATAGCAGTGGAGCATATAAAAATTAGCCCACGTAATCTAACTCCAAGAGTTTACGTAAAGTAGTTAAACCATTGCGAGAAGTCAAAGGATGCCACCGTTTTATCTTTATACTGTGCTAATAATTGCTGGTAGCCCTCTTCTAAATAATGGGATTTAACCCCATGTGACATGGAGAGATAGGCTTCCATGAAGGCCGCAAAATGATCACATGCTCGAATTAATTCCCCATCGATGGGAGAGAATTTATCTTCATTATATTGGTGCCCGATGGCTCCTGCGGCAACAGTTTGAACTTTTCCCGCAAGATAAATCTTATTGGCAAACTCATCTTCAGTAAAGTATCGTAATTCCTTGTGCCACGCTGATGGCAATAAGGGCATCAGCTTTTCTTCCACCTGTCGGTGCTCGATGTCCTTAATTAATTCGTCTAGCCCTGCCACCGAACGTTTTACGGGAGAAACAATATCCCGGGTCAACACTTCCGGCAAATCGTGAAATAGTCCGGCATAGTAGTTATTAACCAACCGTTGATCACAGGCATCCAATTCTGAACTAGCCAGGTACGAAAGCATAGCGACAATTAACATATGCCCCATCACAGATGTCTCTGGTAAACGTGCTGTTTGTGCCCAGCGCTGCTGAAAACGCAGCTGCCCCACTAAATCCATAAAGTGACTGGTTTTCTTGCCTAGCTGCAACTTTTGCACTCCAGCAAGATGATAGTGATCTTCAATTTCATCCTCAATGATGGCCTTAGTTTCATCAAGGCCATAAATTGAAGCGTTTAAGTGATAGACCAATTTAAATTCCCAATTTGTCGCCAAATAGTGCGATGCTTTTAGTAAACTCTTTTCCAATGCACTATATTCAGGCTGGAAAAGATACGCTGAAAATTTCTCTAAAAAGTGATCATGCACTCCTTCTAACCTATCTGCTAGTTGGGTTAGCACCCACTGATTTAAGAGATCACCTTTTTCAGCCATTAGCTTGTGAAAAATAGGCGGCTTAATATCTGTCAGAACAATCCGATGCAAAAATTCAAAAAATCCACCTTCAATTAGCTGTTTCCAATTCACAGCTACATCGTGGTCCGATTCCTCGAACTTAGCCAATGAGTAAGCATAGATCATTTTTTGCGCCTGTTTGTCCAGTTCCGTAAAACCCTTATGCGGCCGATTGTGATCATTCCAACGTTGAATACTAGCCGCGTCAAACATTAATTGAATTAACTCTTTTGTAATCATTAATCTACTCCTACATTTTCATTCTCTTATTTCTTTTTAGCTATGCCACGGTACCCGTTAGCTTCTGTTCATACTTCTCATATAACGAACTACCAATTTGTCCACTAGCTGGCTTTGCAAGTAGCCTTCTTTACTATCCATACCATAAGCATCAATAATAATGGCTAAACGATCTTTTTCTACTTCTAATAATTGTTCAAGCAAAGAAGTTGCTTCTGCTATTTTATCTCTTCCATCAAAAGGTAGTAACAATCTTGTTCCCTCCAGTATGCCGTACTAATCCATTTCGACAGAAAGAATCCAACCCCTGCACCCATGGTAAGCTGCATTTATTATACTTTATAACGCTGGTTCTTCCACACCGTCTGATTCAAGTTGCAGCATCTCTTTTTCACTTGTTAGTTCTGGAAGTTCTTGTACACTCTTTAATTTTCTTTCAATAGTTCGTGTTTTACGCGAAGCTACATCGATGGTGTTACTAGCTTCCTGTAACTTCTTTTTAGTTTTATCGAGTAAAGTACCAAAACGCCCAAATTCTGTCTTCACAGTACTCAAGAGTGACCATACCTCACTGGAGCGTTTCTCTATAGTTAGCGTTCTAAAACCCATTTGCAAGCTGTTCAAGAAGGCTGCCAGCGTAGTGGGACCCGTTACGGCAATTTTATATTCGCGCATTAATGTTTCAAATAAACCGGTGCGTCGGAGAATCTCCGCATACAACCCCTCAAAGGGCAAAAACATAACGCCAAAATCCGTAGTCGACGGGGGATCAAGATACTTGTCTCGAATGTCTTTCGCACACTTCTTAATACTTGCTTCTAACTGTTTGGCACATACATCAACTTTTACCAGATCGGCGGCTTCGTAGGCATCAAGTAAGCGATGGTAATCCTCTAGGGGGAATTTGGAGTCAATGGGTAACCACACACATTCTTCACCCTTGCCAGGCATTTTTATGGCAAATTCAACACGATCATTACTCCCTCGCTTCACAGCCACATTTTTTTCATATTGGTCTGGAGTAAAGATTTGCTCCAAAATATTTCCCAGCTGTATTTCTCCTAGCGTACCACGGATCTTTACATTTACCAATGCTTTTTTCAAATCCCCCACGCCCGTGGCGAGAGTCTGCATTTCACCCAAGCCTTTATGTACCTGTTCCAAACGCTCACTTACATGCTTAAACGATTCACCCAAGCGTTTCTCTAACGTATCATGCAGCTTTTCTTCCACTGTCGCCCGTATTTTTTCTAGTTTTTCTGTATTATCGGTCTGTAATTCCTTAAGCTTACTCTCGAGTGTATCTCTCATTTTTCCCAGCTTATCTTCACTCGAGAGAATAAGCTTATCAAGCTGTTCAGCCATTATCGCGAACTTTTGCCGTTGGTTTTCCGTAAATTCATTTACACTAAGACGGAAGTTTTCTTCAAATGATTTTAAGGCTTTACTCATTTCAGTCCGGTTTTGCGTAGCATCGGTATTAAATTGAGCCTGAAGCTTGGAGATTTTTTCTTCAATGGTAATACGCATACCATCTAACTTCTGTTCATTACTACTCGTTAATACATCCAATTGAGTTTTTTGCAACATTGCCATTTCTACCATTTGTTTAGATAACGAATCACCAAACGATTTTAATGCTACAGCCAACTCTTCTCGGTTTTGACGGGCACTGTTGGCTATTTCGGTTCGGCATGCCGCTACGTCCTCGCGTATCATTCGTTCAGTCGTATCATATCTCTTTTCTAATTGCTCCAACCGGTTCTTAATTTCCAGGTTGCCGGAGCTTCTAGATTGATTCAGTACAAGCAGCACAATGACTAACGTTACCAACGATACTAGCAGTAAAATTATCTCCAGTTCAAAAACCCCCTGTTTTTATCCATTACCATACTTCTACTACAGATTAACACCACTCCTAATAGGGACTATTATACCATACGGAACATGTGTTTGCTAGTATCCACAATACTGC
>JANKMV010000024.1 GCA_024650095.1 Bacillota bacterium
GTCCAAAATTTTCAAAGCCGTACCATTTTCACTACAGCTGAGCAGGCAACGGTCTTGACCGTTCCGCCGCGCTTACTGTTATTTTTGCTATAACTCGCGACGCCCTTCTAGAGCCCGTGAAAGCGTCACTTCATCTGCGTATTCTAAGTCTCCCCCCACCGGTAAGCCATGTGCAAGTCGGGTCACACGGATGCCTAATGGCTTAACAATGCGTGCCACATAAAATGCAGTAGCCTCACCCTCCACCGTGGGATTGGTTGCCAATATAACCTCTTGCGTGCGCCCTTTTTTCAAGCGTTCCAGCAATTCACGCATGCGTAATTGGTCCGGCCCAATGCCATCGATGGGGGAAATGGCACCGCCCAATACGTGATAGAGACCTTTAAACTCCCTCATGCGCTCTAGCGCCATCACATCGCGAGCATCTTGTACAACACAAATCACAGAGCTATCCCGTCGTTTATCTGCACAAACGGTACATACTTCACTGTCCGTAAAGTTGCCACAGATACGACAATAACGTGTTTTATCTTTAGCATTTACCATAGCACGTGCCATTTGCACCACTTCTTCACGGGGTAGTGTCAGCACAAAAAAGGCTAACCGTTGCGCTGTCTTAGGCCCTACTCCCGGCAACTTCTGAAACGATTCGATTAAGTTTGCAATGGATTCTGGATAAAACACAGGCTACGCCGCGCTTACAACAATCCCGGAGGTAAGTTTAGCCCGCCGGTTAGTTTTTTCATTTCCGCCATCGTCATCTCATCAATTTTTCGTAACCCCTCATTGACCGCAGCAATAATCATATCCTGCAACATTTCCACATCTTCAGGATCCACAGCCTGAGGGTCAATTTCCAAACTTATAATCTCTTTTTTTCCATTCACCTCTACACGCACCACGCCACCACCACTGGTGACTTCAAGAGTCCGCTGCTGCAGATCCTCCTGCATTTTTGCCATGTCTTTTTGCATTTTTTGCATTTGCTTCATCATATTACCCATATTCATGTAATAACGCCTCCTTACTGTTTATCGGACTCGTCAATAATCTGTCCGCGAAAGATTTCTACCGCCGAATGAATTAATTCATGTGGGTCCTTCTCGACGCTATCCTGTGGTGTTGCTTGACCCTGCAAGAAACAACGAATTTGTGGTTGAACACCGGCTAAACGCTGGAAAACTTTACTTATGGCTTTTTTATGTTCATCTTCCATCATATCACAATGGAATTGTGAGGAAAAGTGAATTTCAAGCACCTTACCATTGAACGAACCCAACTCACCAGAGAGTAAGAGTGCATGGGTCTTAACACTTTCTTTTTTTACCTGTTCTAGGAGGCGCGGCCACAGTTGAGCTATATTCTGATCTGCATCGAAATCCGGGCTCACCTCTTTCACAAGCACGGGCTCATTCGTCCCCATGGGGAGCTTAACGGGCTTTTCTGGCTGGCCTACAGTTTGCCTTGCTGTAGCTGATAGCGTCGCCTGTGGTTGAGGTGGGGCCACCTGACACGTGCCATCATAACCAAACATCCGAAACACAGCGAGCTCCCATAGCAGGCGTGGCCTGGCAGACCAACGAACCTCCGCTAACAATTCATGGAGAATGGACAAAATTCGTCCTATCTCTCCCAAGCCAAGGCGCTGAGCCTGATCGTACAAACGGCTTGCCCACTCCTCTGCAATCCCTAGTGTGGCGCCATCCTTTTCACAGGCCAATGACACCATTAAATTACGGTAATAAACGATGGCCTGCTGCGTGAAATGATGAAATTCTTTTCCTGCAGACGCCACATCCTGCAACAGAAGTAGTGCACGCGAGAGATTCTGGTTCACCACCGCGTCTGTTAAGTCGTGAAAAACATCTCGGCTTACTGCACCTAACACCGTCAGTACGTCTTCCTCCGTGACTGCAGTGGACGTATATGATAAGACTTGTTCTAACAGTGAAAGTGCATCACGGAGGCCTCCAGCCGCTTCTTCGGCCACTAATAATAATGCTTGTTCACTACACTCCCGTCCTACGGTGGAAACCACTTTACGCAGACGGGTGACAATCTCGTCCAAGGAAAGTAAGTGAAAATCTAACCGTTGACAACGAGAAATAATGGTCGCCGGTAGTTTGTGGGGTTCCGTGGTGGCCAAGATGAATAATACTTGGGGCGGTGGTTCTTCAAGTGTTTTTAGTAACGCATTAAACGCCTCTGCAGTTAACATATGCACTTCGTCAATAATATACACCTTACAACGAACTTCAACCGGAGCATAACGTGTTTTTTCACGTAATTCGCGAATTTCGTCTATTCCCCGATTTGAAGCCGCATCAATTTCTAACACATCCATAACTCGGCCAGCCTGCACACCCACACAAGCGGGGCACTGATTGCACGGCTCCCTCGTGGGATTTTGCTCACAATTCACTGCTTTTGCCAATATTTTTGCTGCACTTGTTTTTCCAGTACCGCGCGGACCACAGAACAAATAGGCATGCGCCAACCTTCCCTGCTGCAAAGCATTTTGCAGGGTTCGGGCCACATGCTCTTGACCCACGAGTTCAGCAAACGTTTGTGGCCGCCACTGACGGTATAATGCTTGATATGTCATAAGTACCACCTAAACTTTAGTAATCTATAGCCTAATTCCCTACGTGCATAGAAAATCCTTCCCTACATCTAGATTTTATACACTATACCTTGAACTTACAAGCGATAAAAGGTAAGAAAGGTGCTCTTATCAGCACGGGTAACATACCGTTTGCTAACTGCAAGTGATAGATTTTTTACCAAGGCAAAAAAAAATTCCCCACGAGGAGGAATTTTCATTCTTAATAATTTAAGTTAATGGCCGTGCACCTACCTTTGACTCCTTCTCTCAAGCGTTACCCAAGTAGTTTGCTCAAGCCAGGCTACCCCGTGGCACCCGCAAGTACATGCTTACCGCTGCTTCCTTCCGGATCTGACGGGATTCACAAGCTCACGCCGCACGAGACCTAGCCGTCAACACCACTTGCTTGGGTCAGACCCTGAGTCACTAGAGCCGGGGGTAGGAATTCGACCCTGCTATAGCGGGTTGCAGGTATAGGGCACCGCTACCTCCCCGTCTAGCACGACCAAACTGTTAACAATATAATGGCGGAGAGAGAGGGATTCGAACCCTCGAGACGAAGTTTTGCCCCGTCTACTCGCTTTCCAGGCGAGCGCCTTCGACCAGCTCAGCCATCTCTCCGAACTATAAACTAATGGTTCGCTTTGCGCCAGAGACAATAGATCGTCTCGACAATAACTTATTCTACTACTCTTTACACTCTTTTTCAAGTGCTTATTGTTACCAATTCAAAATTATGCCTGCAAACACTAGCGATAATTAATAAATTGCAATTCCAAATTATAGTCTTGCCCCTTGAGATATTGGATAACGCTTTGTAAATCGTCGCGATTTTTTGCAGAGACTCGCACCTGATCTTCCATGATCTGGGCCTGCGCCTTTAGTTTCAAGCTCTTTATGTCTTTAACTATTTTTTTAGCCGTCTCCGTTTCGATACCTTGCTTTACATCCACAAGCTGACGCACTGTACCACCACTTGCTTCTTCTGCTTTACCAAATTTTAAATTTTTAATGGGCACTTGTCGGCGAATGAGTTTACTTTCAAGAATATCAACCACACTGCGCAACTTATAATCATCATCAGCCACAATTTTAATATTCCCGTCTTCTCGGGTAACTTCCGCTTTACTATTTTTAAAATCATAGCGCTGAGATATTTCTTTGTTTGTTTGATTGATGGCGTTATCCACCTCTTGTACATTGATCTTGGATACAACATCAAAGGATTCATCTTTTGCCATTGCCGCACCTCCTATATTTTGACTTATTGTTTACCATATTGCACGAACTACACGTCATTACACCGCAGAGGCAGCTGTTCGTAGATGGCAAGCCACAAAATGACCTCCTCCTTGGTCAAACAAGTGAATATCCTTTTTCGTACAAAGGTCGGTCTTTTCCGGGCAACGGGTATGGAAGCGACAACCTGTGGGAATATCCAATGGACTGGGGACATCCCCCGTAAGCACAATCCTGTTACGCTCCAAGTCTGGGTCAGCTTCGGGTGTTGCCGAAAGGAGCGCCTGAGTATACGGGTGACTGGGCTGACTAAAGAGCTGATCCGCCGGAGCAGTTTCCACAATTCGCCCTAAATACATCACGGCCACAGTATCACTAATATGCCTCACAACCGCCAGATCATGAGCAATAAAGATATAGGTTAGCTGAAATTCATGCTGCAAGGTTTCCAACAAATTTATTATTTGGCTTTGGATCGAAACATCAAGTGCTGAAACCGGCTCATCAAGGATAATTAATTTAGGATTTAATGCCAAGGCCCGCGCCACACCGATTCGCTGACGTTGTCCACCCGAAAACTCATGGGGGTAGCGACGCAGATGGGAAGAGCTTAGCCCCACCACGTCTAACAACTCAAGAATGCGCTTTTGCCGTTCTTTCCCCTTGCTCACTTGATGAATTTGTAGTGGTTCATTAATAATATCTCGCACCGTTTTGCGTGGATTTAAGGACGCAAAGGGATCCTGAAAAACAATTTGCGCGTCGCGGCGCAATGCCCTCATCTCTTTAGCTCCTAGGGCAAAAATATCTTTTCCTTCAAATAAGGCAACACCTGCTGTGGGTTCCACTAACCGTAATAGTGTTCGACCTGTGGTGCTTTTACCACAGCCTGATTCACCCACAATGCCCAGTGTCTGACCCTTAGTAACAGAAAAGCTAACATCATCCACAGCTTTAACCTGGCCCACAGCCTTGGCAAAAACACCTTTATATATTGGGAAGTATTTTCGCAGATTTTTCACTTCCAACAGGGGTACATTTGCTTCAGTGTTCATTTTTCACCTCCGCGGCGTCCATTTCTGTTAGCCAGCAACGCACCTGACGACCCTCGGCAATTGTCTTCAGTTGTGGCTCCTGCGTTTCACATCGTGGCATTTTGAACTCGCAACGAGGATGAAAACGACAACCTGCAGGGAATTCTGTGGGATTAGGCACGTTTCCTTCGATCACATGGAGGGATTCCTGTTTCACATGGAGCCGAGGAATGGACGCTAAGAGACCCTTTGTATAGGGGTGCTTGGGATCATTAAATAGATCTCTCACTGGAGCTTCCTCCACAACTTTGCCAGCATACATGACAACCACCCTTTGCGCAACTTCAGCAACAACACCCAAGTCATGGGTAATAATCATCATGGCCATGCCCAGATCTTGCTTTAATTCCTTCAATAGCTCCAAAATTTGCGCCTGAATCGTAACATCTAGGGCTGTCGTTGGTTCATCCGCAATGAGTAACGTCGGTTTACATGACAACGCCATGGCAATCATCGCCCGTTGACGCATGCCGCCCGATAACTGATGGGGATACTCGTCTACTCTACGTTCAGGTGAGGGAATGCCGACCAGGCGTAATCCCTCCACCACTATATCCATGGCCTCTTTACGGCTTGCACCTTGATGTAACCTCACTGCCTCTGCAATTTGCACACCAATGGTGTAGACCGGGTTCAGTGATGTCATGGGTTCCTGAAAGATCATGGAAATTCGATTACCACGAATTTTACGCATCTGTTTTTGTGGTAACTTCAGTAGGTCCTCACCTTCAAACAAAATTTCACCCGCAATAATTTTCCCCGGCGGTTTGGGTATTAAGCCCATAATACTGAGGGAAGTAACACTTTTACCGCAGCCAGACTCACCCACCACGCCCACTGTTTCACCGCGGTTAATATGAAAAGAAACACCATCCACGGCGGGCACCTGACCATCACTCGTATAAAAATATGTTTTTACGTTTTTTATTTCTAAAAGCTTTTCGCTCACTCTAGCGCCCCCCAGTTCCAATTTCCTTTACCCTTCTTCTTGCGGACGTAGGCGACGTCGACGCCGCCTGATATAACCATCCACACTCTCTATGACCTCTTCCTGCTCTTTGTCCCAGGAGGATAGCCAGGATATAATTGCCTCCTGTGCAGTTCGATGCGCATCTGCAGAAAGCTGTAGATCCTCGTCACGATTAGTTTCATCGGCAACTTCCGTGACAAGGTGCACCGCTGTCACAGCAGGATGTCGTCCTGCAAAGGAAATTTTAGCATGATCATTGCGCTCATAATAAATAGCATCGTCCAATAATGAAATGGGAAAACTATCTGGTAAATTGTTATGACCATACGTCCGATAACGTTCAAGCCATAATTGGTTTAGCTCATGAATGCGTGTATTTTGTTTAATGGCTCCATTGATGGTACGTACCAAATCCAAGCCTAACGTGTAATTTTTATCTGCTGTTGTTCCCCAAAGAATGGGGTAAAACAATGCATTGGGTAACCAAAATGACATGGCAAAACGCGGTGGGCTACCATAACCGGAAAAGTATTGCACCCACTCATGGGAGGGTATCCCATGAGCATCTAACACCACATCTGGCAACCATGCCTGCCACAAGCGAGCAAGTGCTTTTGCTTCCCCGAAGAGAGTATCCGCATTAAAGTACTCACTGTAATACTCACTGCCCACACGGTTATAGCGAGCGGCATGAAGTATCCAGGCAGGATTTTCCGTGGCCATCTTTTGATGGATTTCTGCACCATCCACATTTTCCAACGGGATAATCACTACATTCACCTGTGCCAAAATGGCTGGATTTTTTACCAGTTTATCTGCCAGCGCCAAGACAGCACTACTACTAGAGACTTCATTGGCATGGTGCCTGGCATTTATTAAAAGCGTGGGCCTAGCAAGCATGGCCTTCGCTCGACTCGTCAACTCACCGGAGTTACGAAAGAGTTCGATGACATAGACGGGATTACCTGCCATACTACGGGCGGCGATGGAAACGTTGGCTTCACTCGTTGCTGTAGCTAAACGCGATAGCTGCGCTCGTACGTCTGCAAGTGTTAGCGGTGCTCCTGGCACACTCAACTTTTCTTCCTTCACTGCGGGAGGCGACCACGTGAATACATTTTCTTCCGTTGCCAGCTGTGAGGTGAGATGTACCCCCGTAATGTAACATGGTTTGTTCTGCAGCGGTATTTTTTCTCGTAACACCACACTGGCATGGGGAGTCGCACCCGTTACAGAACGTAACCAAGGTAGAACAGCCCCCGGTGCAGAGAAGGGCGTACCTGTACGCGCCTCTCCCAAGGCGGCGAAACGATCCAATGTTGTAAAATAGATCTCCTCATGCAAAGCCTCAAGGGTAGAACCACTTTCCTGACGCACACCTAACTTTTCTTCGGGTTCACTACCCGTATACTCAACATTTAACTCATAAAACAAAGGTTCCGTGTCACCAACAAGCCCTTCAATTTCTGTCAGCACCTGCGTACTATACCAATGCCAAAATAGCTCTAAATCGGTGGCTAGCCGCTGTGAAATAAGATTTTCTCCCTCAGCGGTATCTACGCGTACCCAGCCCGTGGGATGGCAGGCCTGCCCCTCAGACGGATGGCCATCGAGATAGGGGCGCAATGCGGCAGTCGGAGTCATACTATCAGCAAAAACAATCTCTTGCTGTTGATAGGCCACAATCCGCAGTGCATGCTCTGCATCTGGCAAACTGGGTGAAAACTCCACCGGCACAGTTAGTTCTTGTCGCAAAATTTCATCGGCGGGATACACTTCTTGTAGCCAACGTATGGGTAAGTCGCGAACATTTTCTAATTGTAGGGGACGCCATTGAATCACAACTTTATCTACAGCCACGGGAGCAAGCTGAGGCAGAATCTCCTCAGTTAACCAATAATACGCCTGCTTAAATGCGGGTCGCACCACCACCACACTATCCGCAAAGCCCGCAGTCGCCAGTGTCTTTTCTATCTCTTTACCTAAAGACACCCGTACTTCTCGTGGCTCTGAAATAGTCACCACCACCGCTAACCCTGTGGCCGGAGCCGCCAGCGATGGCAAAATTTCCTCCTGCCATTGCTGAAGAAAACGTGCTTGCTCTCCCTGCTCCTGCCACGTAGCCTCATAGATTATATCTGTCTCGGGCAAGGCACTTTGCGCAAGCTCATCACTAACAGCACGCAGATCATAACCCGATGCTGCATTTTCTGCAGGCATCGTGGGAAAATGACGCGATAGATAGCCGAGCAAACGAGCCAGATTGGGACCGGCGCCCACTGAAAGACCCTCTTTGCACAGCCTCACCCACCCATCATCCTCATCGAGACCGATGCGAATTTGCCGACCAGAGCCACCCGTCACGGGCATGCGGAGACCGGTACTTTCGTGTCCTATTCGAGCTGCGAAATCACATACATTGGCGAGAATGGGTAGCGAAAGTGTCGGGTTCAGAACAAAATCCACAGTTGTATCATCGGGAAAAAGACCATCGCTTGTGCCTAGTATACCATTAACTGTAAACGTTTGACTGAGACATTGCCATGCACACGCCTGTGGCCACTCTAGCGTAGTTGGGGTAGCGTCAACCTGCAAGGGCATTTCACATTGCGCCTCTGTAATCAGTAGGGGTGCGCAAGGCACCTCCCCAGACCAGTGCATTGCAGCCCACAGGCAGGCGAGCTTCTCGCCAGCCTCATCTGGGCCATAAATAAGCACCGCACCCTTTAGAGGCAATATGCACCCTTGACCAGGGCTTAAAAGAGGCAACCCAAGCCCGTGGGGTTGCTTATGGTTATTCCTGCCAAGCAGCAGTGGATACCGTCCATCAGGTAGATCAGTAATGTCCAGCGTGGCCACAGGAAAGGGTAGGTTATCCGCAGCTAGACCAATTCTGGCTGCTAACGTTAGAGCCTCTTCACTATATTCATGTAAGACAATGACTGGTTTCTCAGTAAAGATATTCAGAGGAATCCCTCCTATAATTTCATCCGTGGATCTAAAGCATCACGAAGACCGTCCCCTAACAAATTAAGACCGAGGACCGTTGCCATAATGGTTAATCCCGGAAAGATCACAACATGTGGTGCATGGCGGATAAAGTCACGACCACTAGATAACATAGCACCCCACTCAGGATCCGGTGCTTGTGCACCCAAGCCCAAAAAGCCCAACCCGGCTGCCCACAGGATGGCCGAAGCAACTTGCAGTGTAGATTGAACAATAATGGGTGAAAGCAAGTTAGGTAAGATCTGGTGTATGATAATTCCTAAATCCGTTTGACCTAACGCTTTAGCAGCTTGTACGTATTCCATTTCCTTAATAGTTAGTGTTGACGCGCGCACAAGGCGGGCGTATACAGGAATGGAAACAATCCCGATGGCAATCATGGCATTGTTAAGGCTCCTGCCCAAGATACTGACCAAAACGATGGCTAGTAGCATGGCAGGGAATGCTAACATTACATCAATCATACGTTGAATAATCATATCCACAGCACCACCAAAGTAACCAGAAAGAGCTCCTAGAGGTACACCAATGGCAATGCCGATGCCGACTGCGATTAAGCCCAGCTGCAACGAAATGCGGGCACCATAGATGAGCCGGCTAAGGATATCACGGCCGAGCTCATCCCGACCCAGTAGATTTTCTGCAGAGGGACCCTCCACACTTTGCCTTAAGTTCATAGCGATGGGATCATCTGGGGCGATCCAGTGGGCAAAGATGGCGGCCAAGGTAAAAATTAATACGATAAGCAGACCAAGCATAGCCATACGGTTGCGCTTGAGTTGCCGCCAGATAAGTAATAATGACATCAGGATCTCCCCCTTAATCGTAGCGAATACGTGAATCTAAGTACCCATAAAGAATATCGACGATTAGATTTATAAAGACAAAGGACGTAGCAATTAACAAAACTGCCCCCTGTACCACGGGATAATCCCGGGCGACAATGGAATCCACCATCAGGCGGCCTAACCCATTCCAACTGAATACTTTTTCCGTCAGTACCGCTCCACCTAACAGCGTTCCCATCTGTAAACCAATCACAGTGAGTACCGGTATTAAAGCATTTTTTAGCGCATGCCGCCATACGACGCTCATTTCAGTTAATCCTTTCGCACGAGCAGTACGAATATAATCCTGGCGCATCACATCCAAAACACTAGAACGGGTCATACGGCTGATGGTTGCCATGGGCACAGTGGCCAGAGCCACTGCTGGCAAGATCATGTGTCGCCAAGTCCCGCTCCCACCCGAGGGTAACCAACCCAAATTTACAGAGAAATATATTATTAACATTAACCCCAGCCAAAAAACGGGCATGGATATACCAAATAAAGCAACAAACATCGAGAGGGTATCAAAGATTGAATAAGGCTTAACTCCACTAATGGTACCCGTAGCCACACCAACAACCACAGCTATAAAAATAGCTGCCAACATTAGATAGACAGTATTGGGTAAGCGAGCCATCAGTTCCTCCATGACAGGTCTTTTCGAGCGTGCGGAACGTCCGAGGTCACCCCGGGCCAAACCACTCATGTAGTGACCGAATTGTACATGTATAGGTTGGTCAAGTTTCAGTTGTTTCCTGATGTTTTCTATTTCCTGCGCAGAGGCTTGTTCACCAGCAATCACCTCAGCAGTATCGCCAGGGATTAACCTGACCATAAAAAAAACCAGAAAGACCACTGTAAACAAGACCGGAATAATCATCAGCAGTCTCTTGGTAATATACGTTGACACTGTGTACCTCCCATAAAAAAAGTATACTCCAACAAGAAATCCTAATTCTCATTTTAGTGCTATACTCATCATCACTCTTCCCCTGAAAAGTGATATAGTTTTCTATTAGATATAAGCAGGCCCCCAATTGCCCACCGGCTCTTGAGGGCCTGTAATCTTTACTTAATTTATTCCGTCCACCTTGCACCGGCTAGTCTGAGTTGCTCAATGGGAAGAACAACTACACCTTCAAGGCCCTTCTTCATAGCGACAATTTGCTCCTCAGAATGTAGGAAGACCCAAGGGGCATCTTGCCAAATCAATTCTTGCGCTCTACCATAGGCTGCAACCCGTTCACTTTCAACTGTGGTGGATGTGCCTTCCTGCAAGAGTGAATCCACTTCTTCATTTACATAAAATCCATAGTTTGATCCTGCTGGAGGAGCCTGCTCAGACAAGAACATGGGATATAGCATCTGATCACCGTCAAGAATCCACGGGCCCCAACCCAACATAAACATTTGTGTTTCTGTTTCTTCGATGGGCTGTCTAATAAAGGCCAGATAAGAAGCCCACTCCATCGTTTTTAATTCCACGTCAACACCAACATCGGCCAAATAGCTCTGAATGGCTTCTGCAACACGCTTATCCATCAGATAGCGACCTTCGGTGTAATAAAACGTCATACTAAACCCGTCAGCATAACCCGCATCGGCTAATAACTCTTTTGCTTTTTCTGGATCAAACTCATATGGGCCCACTTTCTTATAGGGGAACATCTCCTCTAAGAGGGGTGAGTCCAATGGACGACCTGCTCCAGATAAAATTACATCTACTATCTCTTGCTTATCAATGGCATAATTTAGTGCTTGCCGCACTCGTACATCCTTTAACCTTTCATCTGTAACGTTCAGACCAAGATAAATGGCCCTTGTGCTGGCTGCTTGTTGTACAACCAAGTCTTCGTTCTCACTAAGACGAGTTGCTTCTAGTGGTGGCACACGCACGATTACGTCGACATCCCCGGCCTCTAGCATAGTAACACGGGCATTGTCTTCCGTTACAGGTTTAAAGATAATAGTTTTCATAGCGGGTGCTTCGCCCCAGTACTCATCATTACGCTCTAGGACAAGTTGTTCACCTTTGACCCAGTCGGCAACAGTGTACGGACCTGTTCCCACTGGATTTGCAGACATATCCTCGCCATATTGCTCAACGGCAGCTGGGCTAACCATGGCATTTGAGGACGCCGTTAAACGATGCAAAAACGGAGCATGTGGATATTTTAGTTTAATCTTCACTACATACTCACTGACCACTTCTGCTGAATCTGCCATGATTATATAGCTACGTAACAGAACCTGCACATCAGGATCAAGTAAGCGCTCAATATTAAACTTTACCACCTCGGCATTAAATTTGGTGCCATCGGTGAAAGTTACATCATCACGAAGCTCAAAGGTCCATTCTAGACCGTCGTCACTCACTTCCCAAGACGTAGCTAGCCTCGGCACCACTTCAAAGTTTTCATCTAGCGTCACCAGCGTATCAAAAATATGTTCTACGACAATAGCAGCCGGAGTAGATGCTATACCATGTGGATCTAAATACTCTACATCCGTACCTTGTGCCACTATTAGTGTGTCTTTAACTTCCGGTGTGACTTCTTCTTTCCCGCCACAACCGACCAGTAAGGCAACAACCAACAGCAAGCAAATAACTAACGATATTGTTTTTTTCAAAGTTTTCTCACCCTCCACTTTAATTTTTTCGTTCCCGTGTACCCCGTGGGACAAAACCTAATCACTCCTTCCACAACCGACCCCCCGTAATGTACTCTTCTACCATTCCATTAAAATTCGAGTTATGTTAATAAAAGTCCTGCTTTCCTGCATATCTTCTCAAAATTTTTGCGCAATTTAAAAGGGTTTTGCCAATATTTATGGCAAAACCCCCCGATTTGCTACCCACCGATGTCATCCATTAGCGAACAGTTATTATTATTATTCACCCAACATGTGTAGCTATCCCTTTACCTATAGCTTTTTTATCACCGCTACGACTTGCTCTAATCCCGATTTACATGCTTCTATTTCTTCATCCGTTAGTTGAGAAAAGAGTTTTTGATATGTTTTCCGCGCCTGATTCATAATTTGTTGATAATACTCATGGCCTGTCTCCGTTAAGTACAGCAACGTTTTACGCCGATCATTTTTATCATCTCTGCGTTCAACTAAGCCATTCTCAACTAAGGCATCAATTAATGAGGTTAGACTCCCTTTGCGCATATCTAAAAAACGCCCTAGTTCTGAAAGAATAACACCCTTTTCTCTATGAATCAAAAGAATGGCTCTTTTTTGGTTTTTATGGCAACGAAATTCAGCCTCATCGTCTTCACGAAAGATAAGGCTCAACTTCTTATGGTATAAGGGTATAAACTCCATAAACAATCGTTCTATCTCTTTGATTTTTTCATTTTCCATACTACACCATCCCTAGTAGTCTGAATTCTAACTATTTAGATTTTAACGTGCCCAACGGCTTTCGTCAAGTAATATTTACTCCATTCTATGATTACTGCCCTTTTTCTGCCTCTCTTACTTGTACCTGTCCAAGTTTAAAAGCCGTGCCGCTTTCACTATAGCAGAATGTAGGGAACGGTCAAGACCGTTCCCTACATTTGAATCTCCTTTGTTTAGTCACT
>JANKMV010000250.1:0-3079 GCA_024650095.1 Bacillota bacterium
CTATATATACAATAAAATACTAATATTTCAGGTAAAAAAGAATTAGGAGGTTGTAGTAATGAAGAATATAGAAATTAAGAATGAAAGATTAACCGAATCTGAAGTTCTCAAGTATGCATTTTATACAATTGCGACTGGTATAGGTATTGCTGTTCCTATGAGTTATGCAACAATATTTATGACAGACCAGCTAATGATAAGTGCGGCTATCGTAGCAACTCTTTTGTTGGTTGCTCGAATACTTGATTTTGCCGTTAGTTTATCTGCAGGCGCCATTATCCAAAAATCAAATCTAAAATGGGGAAGATATCGCTCCTGGCTTGTTATTTGCCGTTGGATAGTATTTGTAGGTATTTCCTTGCAATTTATCAATACTTCGGCACTACCCCTTGGAGTAAGGCTTGTAATCGTAACCATGGGTTACTTCATGCTTCATTTTTCCATGAACTTTATTGCACTTTCACAGTTTGGCATTCTTGCATCTATGGCAGGAACATCTATGGAAGATAGAACTCGACTTTCATCTAGGCAGGCTCAAGCCCAAACACTTGGCGCAATTATTACTTCAGCAACAGTTATTCCTTTGCTTAATTATTTTACTCCCATCGTAGGTACTGCAAATGCGTATATTGTCGTTGCAGCACCGTTTGCCTTAGTGTTTGTTCTAGGTGCTACCATCTTAGTTAAAACTTCAGCTCCCTATGATTCTGGTCAGAATATTGCAGCTGCAGGTGCACCACCCGTAACATTAAAAGATATGGTTGATTCCGTTATTACAAATAAGCAACTGCTAGTTATTGTTCTCGTAAATACACTTTCCATGGTTGCTATGATGGCTTCCATGGGAATCGCCGCGTATTATTTTATGTACGTTCTGGGTAACTTCACACTAATGGCAGTAGCAATGACGTCAACAACAGTCTTCGGTTTTTTCGCTTCTTTACTTGGTCCTACAATCGGTAGAAAGTTTGGCAAGAAAAGAGCTATGGTTTTCGGATTTTTTACTATGGCTCTTGCAAGTGTCGCCATTACTATGTTTGCCAGTTCTTCTGTGATCGTTTATATCGTTATCGTTTGTTTGAGGATGGTTGGCCAATATAGTTACATGTGCTTTGGGGTCAACTATGTTCTTGATGCAGCTGAATACGGCTATAATCAAACAGGAAAAGACAGTCGTACTGTGGCCATGTCTATGAATAACATCCCCATCAAAATTGGGTTTGCTTTGGGTGGAGCCCTTGGTACATTTGGCTTATCGTTTATCGGATATGAAGCAGGTATGGTAGCATCGCCGGAGTTCATCAAGAGTTTTATGTGGATTTTCGGTGGTATTCCAGCAGGTTTGTATCTGCTAGGCGGTTTGATTATGCTGTTTGGTCATAAGATCACTGATGAAGATGCTGCTAGATATGCCCAAGAAAACGCCGCAAGGCGGGCAGCAGAAGCAGCAGTCCCCCCCACCGTCTAATACTAAACGCTGTTAATAATTGCAAAGACTCTCTAGGGAAAACCTGGAGAGTCTTTGTTTTAGTTTGCTAATATTCATTTTACTTATCGTTTGAAAAGAAGTGTGTGCTTGTTTCAGGGATCTGTTATGTAAGTAGAATATTACAAATAGTAACGCATGCTTGTCTATCATATTGCATAGAGATAAGTTAGGGTTCTTTGCAATATTTATGGGCAAGCAATAGGCAGATGTAGAGCATTATTTACTCTCATAAAAAAGGAGAATTGCAATGTCAAGAGAACTGTTCGACGCCATGAAAGAATTCGGGGTTTATTAAATTAGCGTGGTAGAAGCGTGCCTCGAGGTAACTCTTTTTCGTCGTTTAAGTTATAGGAACCGTTTCAACAAAGCGGATAGAAGCATGGTCAAGCCATTGATTTGATACACCCAAAGCGTGCTGACGTTAGCAGGAATTAGATTTGGGATGTCGTTCATGGAAATGGCGGTCACTCTTACGGCGTGGATAACCATAGGGAGACTAATAAAAGATAATAGCCAGAAAGGATTTTTGGTCAGTATAAATAACATGATAACGGATACGTAGGCGAGGATAAACAGGGAAACATAAAGCTTTAGCCCTTTTGTTTTACCTAAGCGGACAAGCCAATTCCGCTTATTACACAATATATCGGCTTCGTAATCAGGATATTGATTAATGAAGAGGATATTGGTAATGAGAAAACCAATAGGTAAAGAAACAAGAAAAACTTCACCCGTCAGAAAATGTGTTTGAATTACAAATGCACCACTAACAATAAGCGGACCAAAAGCAAGACCCACCGCAAGTTCCCCTAATCCTCGATAGGCAAATTTAAAGGGGGGTAAACTATAAGCTACAGCTAAAAAGAGGCCAGCTGTGCCAATCCAAAAGATTTGCGGCTCACGAAAAAGAGAGATGTATATGCCAAACAGGCCACCGAGACATAACATTACCACTGCTATTAGCGTCACATCTCTCAAGCAGAGGTAGCCATTCACGAGCACGCGATTGCGACCACCACTGTAAGGAGTAATATTCTCTAGTGGCACAGCAAAATCGACGCCAGTAATATAATCGACCCAGTCGTTGGCGGCCATTTTGCCAATCTCTATAAAATATAGTCCAATGATACTAATAAGGAACCAATATAAATTAAACGACCCAGTAACACCATAAGCAAGTGCCGTTCCTACTAGCATGGGGACGGTTGATGCGATCCAAAATTTGGGATTTGCCAGCAACCAAAAACCTTTCCAGAATCGATACATGATTAGCCTCCATTATTTATCGTATTGGCAATAGGCAAATCCTGCACATGTTTAAACTCTAATAAGCGAACATACCCGTTACTAATTTGAAAAGTGAGATGATCTTCACCTATTTGTTGATTTGCTTCAGTATGCGGTTTTACTTTTACCTGGACGAGAAATCCATGAGCTACTCCCTTGCCTAAACGTTGAAGATCTAGTATTTCAATCATATGCGGCTCCACGGATACGCCAAAGGTGCTAGATACATGATAGCGTCCTCTAATTGCTAAACTTATATAATCACGCAAAATAGCTATCATCATGTCGTTGCTTATCTCTGAC
>JANKMV010000250.1:3089-3866 GCA_024650095.1 Bacillota bacterium
ACAAGGGCTCTGGCGCAGGCTGTATTTTTGATTCAGCAGGTTTTGTTTGAAAAGAAGAGTAGATCAAAATTACGGTTAATATAGCATTAAGACAAAGCAGAGTAATGATGATCTTTTTATTTTTTAGCACATAAATTCCCCCTGTGCTCACATGTAATTTATTCTTCCTTAATATATCTATCCATTTTATAATGTATAATTAGGGTATCCTATGTGGTCTAGAATATAACTTGAAAAACAAATAAGGACATAATCATTTAACTCTTAACGAGACATTATCATATGTGGATCAGTAAAATTACGATTAAAAGCAATATATTGTTGACATGGGCCTCTGGCCATGATAAGATAATTCTTGTGCCGCAAAACGACATAAACCGAAACGACACACAAGGAAAGACAAAAGATTACCACTTGTTTTATGTAGTAGTAAGATGGTATAATTGATTTCCTGCCGCAAAAACGGCGTACATACTTGCTGCCAAGCAAAAAACGGCATTCGGGCTTCGGCCTTAATTCTTACCACAAACTGGATGGTTGACATAATGTCCAGGGCGTGATAAGATAGAAGTCCGGTCGCGAGAGCGGTAAGGATGTAACACAGGGTTTCTAGTAGCAAGCAGTTCGCGAAGCAAGGCCCGCCAGCACCGCAGACGTATAGATAATACGTCGAGGATGCGGGAGGGATGAAGCGACAAAGAAATGTGTAGTTTATAGGAAGCCTAGCTCTTTGAAAACTGAACAGGAATAGAAACGCCATGCGAAGTAAACATCGGT
>JANKMV010000251.1 GCA_024650095.1 Bacillota bacterium
ATAATTTCAATAATTCTATAAGTAGAATAATATCCGGAAGCATATTGAAGCCCCATAATGTGAGCCCATACCCTATAAAAAGACAGCTCATAATGATAAGCTACTTTATATATGTTTTTTCCCTGATAACTTGGTCCCGTACCATAGCAAAGTATAGATTCTATATTATTATTTATCAATGTATCATGAATATCTGCAACAATTTTGCCTGTGCTCCCTTGGTTGAAGAGGATATTAACTTGAAGTACTTTCATCGCGAGTCTCCTCTCTATCTTCAATCAAATTCATTATTATATCAGCCGTGTATTTAGGAGTAGCGTCCCTATAAATATGCTCGATCTCATTAAAATTAATCTTTAAATATTGCTTATTGATAAATTCCATCAAATTAGCTACAACGCACTTATCTTTATCATTATTATCTATACATATAGCACTTCCATAGCGATTAAGAATTTCTATTGCCGGATCTTCCTTTTCCGAGAAGAAATGAATGATTTGATTCCCCGTAGAAATATATTCAAAAATTTTACTCGGTAGCTGAGTAGTATCTGTATTACCAATTGAAAGTAAAATATCAGCATTAACTATTGCACTTTTAGCAATCTCTGATTTAACTTTTCCATAGTAAATAATATTATTAGGATATTTCTTGCTATATTCTTGTATTATCGTATCACAATCACCTGTGATGTAAAAATGTAGAATAGCTTTATCATCATTTTTTATTAGATTTTCAAAAACTTCGAGCATTCTAATGGGTGACCTTAACTTTCTATATAAAGCACCTGTGTAAATAATATTTATTTTTTTGTTATCGTATTTTATATCAACAGAATAATTAATCTCTTTTATCAATGGATGTTCTATTCTAATAAACTTATTCTTATGCTCGCTAAAGTATCTATCAATATGTTTTTGCCAAGAATCAACGTATATTAATTTATCAGATTGATCAATCAACTTTTTTTCAATCATAAGATGCCTTGAAAATTTATTGCTTTTATTTCTTTCAGTACGATGTAATGTAGCGTTTTCGGAAAACTTGTCAAACAACAATGGAATTACTTGAGTGTTTTCAGACGCTATATTTTTATATTCTATTGAAGCCATTATACTTTCTATTGGCAAACATGTTGGTATTATTACATCGATATGCTCTTCTATATCTATTATTTTTTTTATAATAGACTGGATATCTTTGTTCTTTATATTTTTGTGTTTTGTTAGTGCATTTAGATAACCCTTGCCTCTAACGATATTTTTTAACAAAAGAAATATTTTTCTCTTAATCCCTTTAGAATATTTTATTTTACTATCTATATAATTTCTGATATTATTGTCTACTGTGCTATATTTTGAAATGAAGTGATTATTATGCTCAATAAAATCTTTAGAATTAATATCTCTCTTTGCAATGACTATAACCTTATACTTACTGCTTAATTCTTCAATAATATTATTAGCACAAATACCCACTGCTGAATAATTAGGATAATAATTATCTATTATAAATACAATCGTTTTTTTCATCATATCAGTCCTTAATTTTAGCTAATATAACATCTTTAAGAAAGTTTGGATCGAATGGATTGAAAAAATGAACCTCTTTATATCCATCGAGAATTTCATAAGCATAATCGCTTTCAGTAGATAAAATAGGTGCATAATACATCTTTGCTTCTAATAATGGTAACCCTACAGTCTCTATATAAGAAGGAAATATTAATGTTGACTTTGTATAAAAATCAAATACCTCGTCTCTTTTTAAACTACCAATGAACTCTATAGGTAAATTATTTCTCTCTACAACATTGAAAAGGTTAACTATATGTTTATTTTCATTGCCTTCTAGAGTGAAAATAACTTTATAGTTGCTTACCCCTTCCTCTTTAAGCATCAAACATGCCTCAACTATAACTTTATGATTTTTAAAAAAAGCACCATTAGCAGGATAAAAGAAAGTTGACATACTCTCTTTAGTTTTCTTAAATCTCTCTTTAACTTCAATATCAATTTTAGGAGGCTTAACTTCTATTTTTTCTCGACTTACTTTTAGTTGCTCAATACATTTTTTCTTCATCCAATTGGTTTGAACAATCACATGATCTGCTCTCTCAATTGATTTCATAATGTTTTTACCAATAATGTTTTGGTAAACCCAAAGCTTCTTGTTTTCTTTTATAGTAATCTCATATTCAGTAAAAGGTAATGCATTATGAACAAATACGCTTTGATATACCTTTGTATTTGGAATCGTTATATTTTGTAATGATAACACCTTATCGACTTTATATTCCTTAATTAATTTCGGTGCAATAAATCGATCAAAATATATCCTGTGCCCCCAACTCTTCTTAATCCAAGGAAATCGTAGAACCTTTATATTAGAGGTTTCTTTTAGTTCCGGCAAACTCAAAACAAAAATATATTCATTTTCTTGATTAAGTTTAAACTCATTATAAAATTCATGTAATACTGAAAGAGCACCGCCACTCTCTGCCGGAACATCAAAAACCATTATTCTCATGATTTCCTCCACACCATCTTATTTACTATACCTGTATAACTCTGTATCAACTTTACAACCTTAGTGCTTACATTCTCATCTACATAATTCGGAACGTCTTCTCCAATATCGCCTTGAGCATTCATCTCAACTGCCATATCTACTGCTTGAAGAACTTGTTCAGTAGTTATGCTACCAATGACCATATTACCCTTATCTAAGGCTTCTGGTCTCTCTGTACTAGTTCTCACAGACACTGCAGGAAACTTAAAATAGGAAGCCTCTTCTGCAATAGTCCCGCTATCAGACACTACACAAAATGAATTCTGCTGAAGGTGATTATAATCAGCGAATCCAAATGGCTGTAAACTTCTCACATTTGAATGGAATTTAAATCCTCTTTGCTCTATGAACTTCTTGCTTCTTGGATGAGTACTGTAGATAACCGGAAGATCATAGTTTTCAGCCATGGCATTGACAGCATTCATTAAGGCCATAAAATTATCTTCATTATCAATGTTTTCTTCACGGTGAGCTGATAATAGAATATACTTACCTTTTTCTAATCCCAATGTCTCAAGCACCTTACTACCATCGATTTTCTCTTTATTTACTTTTAATACTTCAGCCATAGGTGAACCAACAACGTAAGTCCGTTCCGTTGGGACACCTTCCCAATTCAAGTAATTCCTTGCGTGTTCTGTATAACAAAGATTTACATCACTTGTATGATCTACAATCCTTCTATTAATCTCTTCTGGAAGGTTTTCATCAAAACATCTGTTACCAGCTTCCATGTGAAAAATTGGAATCTTAAGCCTCTTGGCAGAAATAACACTTATACATGAATTGGTATCACCTAGAACAAGTAAAGCATCCGGTTGTTCTTGCACCATGATTTCATAAGACTTAGCTAATACATTCCCCATGGTTTGACCTAAATTGTCACCTACAACATTTAGATAAAAGTTAGGATCTCTAATACCTAGATTTTCAAAAAATACCTGATTCAGTTCATAGTCATAATTTTGACCTGTATGAACTAGTATATGTTCAAAGTACTTATCACTTTTCTTTATAACTTCAGAAAGCTTTATGATTTCAGGGCGAGTACCCACGATTGTCATTAGTTTTAATTTCTTCATTACACTAACCCCCTATTTAAAATAGTGCAGATATAGTTCTTTATGATTATCAATCCACTCTTTCATATCAGCTACCATAGCTTCATAACTTGGCACTTTAAATGAAAAATCAGTTCTATTATTAATTAAAGATTTATCTAGCGCAAGCTGATCACTTGGCAAAATCTCAAGCTGATCACTTTTCATGTATTT
>JANKMV010000252.1 GCA_024650095.1 Bacillota bacterium
ATAGTACGGAGCTCGATAAATGTTAACCAACAGCTGTGAGATAGAAACAACCGCAAGTAAGATTATAAATGGTACAACAATACCTACATTAAAACCGTTACTAGCCACGTTAGACAGGTTTTCTCTTAGTTCAAGTAGAAACCATATTGCCATTATTATGTAAACACCATAGGATGCCCAGTTAATAAGTTCATAGCGATTTTTTCTGTTCAAGGTTTTTTTAGTTATTACTAGCGAAGAATGGTTAATTTCTCCGCGCCACCGTGCTTCAAAAGTAGCCCATTTCGCATTGCTTCTATACATTTTACTAACCTCCTTCTTGAGACAGGCTAATACTAATTCTATTTTTTTACAACAGTAAAAATACCACTCAACTGAGCATGGATTCTGAATAATTCATTTATTCATTCACGTCCGTTCATAGAAAAAGCTCCTTGGGCAGTGTCGCCAAGGAGCTTTCGTAACAGTTTCGTTTCTTGTTTTTCTCGTCATTAGGGCAACTGAAAACCTTTTTATTTCAATAGAATTTTATATAGTTCATTCGTACCCGACTTAGCGACTACGAGATTATAACTTACGGCGTCTGTCGGCAATTCGTAAACTAAATAACCTGTTTCCTTAATACTAGGGGATAAATCCCTGTAATCTAAATAATCATCTATGGCGAATATACTGTCAGAGAAAGTATTAAACTCACGTCCTTTATTATCTACAACGATTAGATCAGGAGGAAAAGAAAAAGTTTTGTTTGTTGTGTTAGTTAGATCTAAACTCACGACAACAAACTTCGCGTCCTCCTTGGCTTCTGTAGGCGAACCGTAACTAGTACTGATTGATTGCTTTTCTTCAACGCCGGTCACTTTAAGCAGAACGGTTGCAAGAATAATTTCGTCTCCAGTTGCCTTTTCAATTATGGTCATATTATCTTGTAATGCTTGTTCCATAAGAGTATTATCATCACCAGTTGAAGACGAATCGAAATTATCATCCAATTCTTTTCCGACCGATATGAAATTTGACATGATTACATCTAACAGCTCATCACTTGGTTCATCAATATACCATTGGTTATCAATTTTTGTACATTTTACATCAATAGTTTTTTCCACAAAAGATTCTGCAACTACTTCCTCTTGCGTTTGCATCGCAGATATAAACATTTGTGATGTTTCTTCTTCTGTCATCTCAACACCAGTGAAGGCTAGCGCAATTGCTTTAGTAAAAACTTCCGCAATCGTAGCCTTAAGCAGAGGGCCACCGTTGACATACCGAGTATCTACTGAAACAATGGCCGTATTATCATCAATTTTAACATCTGCTATTGTATAAGTAATTTTATTTGCATTTGCTTTCAAATAATCCAGAAAGTACTTTTGATACTGGTCATCATCACTCTCCATCAAATCCGTAATCTTTTCATTATTTAGATTTGATGGGTTTATTGTAGTTGCCATTTTATCAAAATCAAATACTTTTGCGGCTTCAATAAATTCAGATACCGTTGCTTCCGGTTTGGCAGAATCAGAACAACCTGTAATAGTGAAAACCATAGCCATAATCATAAAGAAGCTAATTAATTTACGCATCATTTCCTCCTCTAATATACTATACTGATTATACCAATACAAAGCAATCTTTAGCAATGATTATTATTCTTCCCCTTACCCAGGGCTAAGGAAAAACGTCTCGTGAAAAACCAATTTCCATATTTATGTAATCAAAAAATCACAGATCAAAAGAAGAAAACAAACGAAAATGGTATTGCCTAACTCACATTATTTCTATTGACCGATGTCAATAGGGGGCAGGTCCACTAACTGAATAGTAGTCGATGCCATTTGCGCTTTATCCGGGTTCTGTGCCAACTCATTCAGGATTCTTGTATAAAGCAGGTCTTGTGTATAACGTCTATTACGGTAGTCCACCACATAACGCAGGGTAAATTCCACCCAGTTATCGTTTGCTACAATGGTAACCATTGGGCTGGTGCTAGCATCTTCCAGCAGGTATTTCCGCACCATTTCTCCCCAATACTTCTGTGCCGTTTTTGTAAAATCGCCCAGCTGCTCATCTATTATTTCACATAACTTTGCACGTAGGTAGTCATAATCACTGCCGTAGCGGATCGGAAGCTTAATCTCATCCCATAGAAACGGAAAATCTGATGAATAGTTTTCCACCGGTTGTTTAAAAACAAAGCTGTTCGCTACCCGCACTATCTTGCCGTTATAAAGGTCACCATCTACCCAACTGCCGACTTCCATGATGGTCGTACGCTGCATACTAAAATCGATGACATCTCCAATAACGCCACCCATCATCACACGATCTCCTGTTTTAAAGATGCCTCCGATCATAATGGCAACCCAACCAGCAATACTTATGATCACTTCCTGCAGAGCAAAAGCCAGACCGGCACCGGCTACGCCTAAAATGACTGTAAGTTGACCTAACCTGTCACTGTAAACCATAACAATCAAAAGAACAACTGATATATATCCCACCATGTTCAATGCTTTTTTTGTGCGATACCAGTTGTCTGTATCGGGGACATAACGGGCTAGTCCTTTTTTCAGAAAACGAATAATGATAGATACAATGGTAATTCCTACTACAACAATAACTAATTTAGCGATAGTAGGATTATCTAGCAATCTTTGCAAGTCTTCAAACATCAATCAGACCCCTCTCTTTTACTTATTCCAAAATCGGGTAGGAGGCTTCATTGATTTTCACCTCCAAGGGTTCCACCCTTCACAGTACCGTCGACTGCACTGCTACTATGGCTTCATCTGACTCCTCACGATAAATCTTGTTTCAACCGGTATCGACAAATATGCCACCACCGTCCATGAGGCCTCCCCGGGTAAGAACGCAGTCTTTCTCTCCATCATTATTATACTCAGGATTGCAAGGAATATCAATTCGGATACCCCAAAATGATTCGATTCGACTGCTAAACCATTTCAACTTTTAAATTGACGGTAACTTCCGTGCCGATTATTAGAATTTATCTTAAATTCTTTACTGTACCTTGGCATGCTCCTATTCTTTTCGCGTAACTATATATTTCCGCGCAAAAGTACGCCCCCCCGGAGACCAAAAAATAGCCTCAAACCGTAGTCCGAGGGAACATAAATCATTCTATAAAATTAACTAGAATCTGCTAAAACCTTATATATCAAGCTACTTACGCTCTACCAACACGACTGTCTCCACGTGGTTTTTGATAGAATGGTGATAATAATGCGCGGAAAAAGCAAAGCATCCCCCATCCCCCGGGGCATTTCCTCTAATGAGAAGGGTCTGGCTTCTTTCAAATTGAGACA
Source organism: Bacillota bacterium (assembly GCA_024650095.1). Classification (GTDB taxonomy): domain Bacteria; phylum Bacillota; class Dethiobacteria; order Dethiobacterales; family Dethiobacteraceae; genus JANKMV01. The sequence continues at coordinate 3,330 of JANKMV010000252.1, forward strand.
CATCTAATCATCACTTCATCAGTTATTTTGATAAACGCTTCATAAATCCGACTAGATTTGGTGCTCATTCGTTTATATATTCTGTCCGGCAATTCTTCCGAAAACGATGCATTCTGTAATGGCGCAGCTACCTAAACGGCTGGCTCCATGAACACCTCCGACGACTTCGCCTGCTGCATATAGCCCATCAATAGTATTGCCATTAAAATCTAGAACCTGCGCTCTTTCGTTAATTGATAGCCCGCCCATAGTAAAGTGTACTTTAGGCCATAGACGCATGGCATAGAACGGTGTCTTTTCCATTGGATAGGCTTCATCCACAATAGGTTTCTGAAAATCATCATCGATACCCCTTTGAACAAAACCATCATAGCGGTTAATGGATACTTGAAGGGCTTCGATATTCATATCATAAAAGGTTGCTAGATCTTTTCGGTAGCTATTAAGAAGCTCAATTCATTAATCATAATCCATTTTTAATAAAACAAAAAGCTGTGAATCAATAACAAC
>JANKMV010000253.1 GCA_024650095.1 Bacillota bacterium
CGGATTCTCGTGGAGAATGTGATGATAAAAGAAGTGCTCGACACCGTTTTGCGATTTATCCACAGTTTGTGTGGATAAATCGCCATCATTTGTGGATAACTCTATTTATCTTTATTTTACAGACCTTCTAGTGTGGATAACTTTTTCACTATTTTCATACAATCCACCCTAGAAGTAATCATGTAGCTAACAAGAAAAGCACGCTATTTCATTTACCTAAAGTCGCGCTTTTCAGTACTGGTTTCATTACACTGGTTGCTAACTGCAAGCGAAATAAAATACGTTTCTGGAAAAGTTTTGCTGAAGTATAGTATTGAAAGCTTGCAAAGGAACAAAAAAGAGCAAGTTTTCTTGTTTTATTTAGGGAGGTACGGGGATGGAATATGAACTGCTAGATATCTGGCAGGCAACACTGGATGAAGTGGAAAAGAAAATGAGCAAACCAAGTTTTGAAACATGGCTAAAGACAACGAAACCCGTTTCAATCAGTGACGATGCTCTAGTCATTAGCGTACCCAATGATTTTACCAAAGATTGGTTACAGGGGCGTTATGCAGATTTAATTCAAAGTTCCCTACAGGATGTAGTGGGTAATAACAAATTTAAAGTACATTTTATCACGCCAAGAATTAACACAGACGAACAGGACTCCTTTGGCTCGGAACAAGTTTCTTCTCGTAGTTTACAAAAGAAACATTCAAACTCTGCACCATTGTCATCATCGTGGCTTAACCCAAAGTATACATTTGATACGTTTGTGATCGGCAATAGTAACCGATTTGCACATGCTGCATCTCTGGCTGTGTCTGAAGCACCTGCAAGAGCGTATAATCCTCTCTTCATTTATGGAGGGGTGGGTCTTGGTAAAACACACCTTATGCATGCCATCGGTCATCATGTGGTGGAAAATACACCTTCTTATCGTGTGCTTTATATTTCATCAGAAAAATTTACAAATGAATTTATAAATTCAATTCGTGATAATAGAACAGTGGAGTTTCGTACCAAATACCGCAATATCGATGTCCTTCTGATTGATGATATACAGTTTTTAGCAGGCAAAGAAACAACGCAGGAAGAATTCTTTCATACTTTTAACGCTTTACATGAAAACAACAAACAGGTTATTATTTCTAGTGATCGTCCGCCTAAGGAAATTCCAACATTGGAGGACCGGCTGCGCTCTCGCTTTGAATGGGGACTAATAACAGATATCCAGCCCCCAGATCTGGAAACGCGCATTGCCATCCTACGAAAAAAGGCCCATTCGGAGAAAATTTCCATCAATGATGATGTTATACACTACATTGCAAACAATATTGTCTCTAACATTCGCGAATTAGAAGGAGCCTTTATTCGAGTTATTGCTTATTCTTCCCTGACAAAACGTACCATTGATGTAGCTTTAGCCGAAGAAACATTACAAGTCATTTTAGCTACACATGAAAAACCAAGACTCATTACCATTGAGCTGATTCAAAAAGAAACAGCCGAACATTTTGCTTTAAAAGTAGATGAATTAAAAGCAAAAAAAAGAACAAAAAATGTGGTTTTGCCAAGACAAGTAGCCATGTATCTATCACGTGAACTGACAGATTCCTCTTTACCAAAGATAGGGGAGCTATTTGGAGGTCGTGATCATACTACAGTGATGCATTCTCATAAAAAAATAACAGCAGATATAAAAAATAATCTGCAGCTACAGGCGATCATCGACCAAATAATTGAGAAAATTAATAAGTGTTAACAACCTGTGTACATCTTGTCATTATATTGTTTTTAACCTTGGGATAAATTTTATCATTCTGTGGATATGTGCATGAGGTGGATAAGTGGTTCTTGTTATCCACCTACCTTTCCCCACTCCTAAGCGACCGTGCACTATGGGGCCACGCCAATTATGCACACTATCCCCACCCCCTACTACTATTACTACTAAATATATATAATATGCTTAGTAGTAATCTTTAAGAACTAGAAAAATGAAATTATTTGTTTTTTTGACCCGCTTTTTTTGTATATAAAAGGAATTTATTCCCCCAATTTTTTAAACGCATTTATCAGTACTGGAAACATCCGCTGCTACTTAGTGCAAACTAGATAACTTTATATTCAATAACAAAAAAGTAAAAGAGTTCTTTATAAAAAGTACAAGCAGTATACGCTAGCGATGGAACGTGATATAATTTTAATTAGATAAGTAATAAAAAATAGTGAGGTGTTGATCTTGCGCCTTTCGCTCCCTAAAGCGCTATTGGCCGACCATCTACAGATTGTAGCCAAAGCAATTCCCACAAAAAACACAATTACCGGACTAGATGGCATACTTTTTGAAAGCAATGGTGAAAACCTAATATTAACGGCCACGAATCATGAGTTAGGTATCCAAACGCAATTTTCCACGGTACATAAAGAAGTGGCAAAAGTAGTTCTACCAGGAAAAGTGGTAGAAATTATCCGTCGTTTACCTGGAGATTCGGTCCAAATCAGTGTAAATCCAGAAAACTATCTAACAGATATTACCAGTGGTCAAGCTGAATTCCAGGTTTATGGTCTAAATGCAGATGATTATCCCGTTTTTCCCACGGAAAATCTAGAACGTGCACAGTGTAGTTTTAAAATTGTTGCTGGTGATTTACGTCGAGCTCTCCGGCAAACTCTATTTGCTGTTTCTCATGATGAGGGAAAACCTGCGTTCACAGGCATTCTTTTTTCTCTGAACGACAATACCCTTGCTTTATCATCTTCTGATACCTTTAGATTGGCCACTACTTCTTGTTCAGTGGAAAACAGCGGCTCCGCCTTTACATTTTTAGTCCCTGGTAAAACACTGCAAGAAGTTATTCGTATTTTTAGCGATGATGCGGCTAGTATTGTAGCTACCGTTATGCAAAATCAACTTTTTTTAACGTGTGAAGATATTCGTTTTTCGTCTCGTTTGTTGGATGAAAATTTTCCCAACATAGAACGAGTGGTGCCAAAAGAATTTATTGGACAAGCCACCATCGATGCGGCGACATTTGCACATGCTGTTGATCGGGCCGCCCTCTTGTCTGAAGGGACTAATCATGTTATACGCCTATCTATTGGTGATGATATTATGGTGGTGCGGGCTTCTTCAAAGCACGGTAAAATACAAGAACAACTCCCTTTATCATTGCAGGGTGAAGGGGTTGAAATAGCATTGAACTCCAGATTTGTTTTAGATATGTTAAAAATCAATGAAGGGGATCAGTGTAGCATAGAAATAACGGGTGCAAATAAACCTTGTATTATGAGAGATTCCCTCTACCCTAATTATCTTTATCTTGTCTTACCAATTAAAATTTAACTTACGAATAGAGAAGGAGAGGAATTTTGCGTATAGATAAACTCTTGTTGCGCAACTTTCGGAACTATAAACAACTCGAATTGACGCTTGATCCTTATTTGAATATTTTTGTTGGTGCTAACGCACAGGGGAAAACAAACCTGTTGGAGTCACTTATATTTGTGGCTTCTGGACACTCCTTTCGCACAAAGAGTGAGGAAGAACTAGTTCGCTTTGGTGAAAAAGAGAGCAATGTAGAAGCCCATATCGAACATAGGCAGGGTCGTGAAAGATTGCGAGTGAACTATCATTTACAGAATAAGAAAAAGAACTATTTTAGTAATGGCGTAGAGCTTATACGCTCTGACTTTGTAGGACGACTCATTCCTGTACTTTTTACACCGGAGGACCTTGCAGTGGTGAAGGGATCTCCCCAAGTGCGAAGAAACGGAGTTTGACCGCCACCTGCGTCTGGAATTAAGAGAAGTCAAAGAAAGGGTCAGCGGAGTGGAGAGTGTAGCGAAAC
>JANKMV010000254.1 GCA_024650095.1 Bacillota bacterium
GGGCCATAAGCGGGCCTCTTTCCAGTAATTTCCAGTGCACTTGGATTACACATTAAGGCGGGAACACTCTCATCATTTATCCCCCAGCCACCGCCCATTGTCCACCATGGCACGTACTCCGGCATTTCTCCTCGACCTAAGCGCAAATAATTTTCTTTTGCAGATAATTTCATACTAACCCTCCTAAATTAAATTAGTGCCAGTAACTACGAAAATAAAACGGGAAGCAGTCAATCTAATAGCTATTTATTCTAGGTTCTTTAGTTTAAAAAACTAGGAAAGCGTCTTGTTCACCATTTTACAAAAGTTAAATTAATCAAGCAATACTATTCTGACAATTGTCATTAGTGTAATATTGACAATATTATGACACTTACGACGATAGTTTCATTGACGCAATTTTTTTCTAGTACGCCTTCAGGTGCGGGTTACATAAGCCGCTTACTACTGGAAGGGATTCGTTTCCTATAAAAAAACCTAGCGCCTAACGCTAGGTTTTTAGAAATTATTTTTTAGTTGATCTAGAATTTGGTTTAACTTTTCTCTCACCCACATCTTTTCTCGGTGAATACGTGGAATTGAGAGCCAAAATTCATCGAAGTATTGGTAGAAGGCATTTACGGCGGTGGGTTCACTTGTGGCAATGGAGAAGGCAGTGTGTAAACCAGTGAGTTGTGTTGATATGATGGCGAGTGCATTTTTTTTCACCCACAGATGACTATTATTTAAACTGGAGATTGTATCATTAGTGATTAGGGCAATTTCGTAGTTTGGTTGCTCATCTAGCATAGCTAACAAGGCAGTAATGTAATCAATAGAAAGTGCTAATGCATTACTATCTGAGTTAAAGAAAGATGATTCTGAAGCGGGCATTTCTTCGAGTACGCTAACATCAATAATATGCCTGTAATGCGCATGGTTTAGGTTTCTGTCGAAGAGAAGTTTAAGCTCTGTTTCATTTGCTATATACGTGTCGTAGTCTTCAGGTTTAATTTGTTTTTCTAAAAGGGCTGTATGGAACGTTTGTGCAGATGCTGTCTGTACTAGTGGCATTGATGTATAAAAGTAACTGTTATCTGCTCGTTGCTCTGCACTAATGAAGAGCTGCGCTAATTCACTCGTTTGTTGTGAAGTATATTTTTCAAAAAGAGGACGACTGTTAGTAAAGTACGCTTCAAAACGGGTTTGATATTCCTGTACGGTTATAAGATCTGAGAAAAAAAGGGTATGAGGGGGTTTTGAGTGATTTTTGGCGGTTAAGCCGGTGAGAACAGCTTTGTTTTTAATAATAAACATTGTTTGTTCAAACATTGTATCTACATATTTAGGGAAGTAGCGAGGTGAAGTCAACCCTGTCATATGGATGGGAATCCATCCGGTGTCGATAGGGAAAAGGTATTTAAAATCGAGGTCCATTGTATGAATGATGGTAATATGATGACCATTATTTATGATCGCCTTTAATTCATCTTGCCAGGAGGAACGATAGTCATCGTCTTCTATAAGCCATGTAAAGTCTTCTTGTGTCAATAAGAGCAATTCTTGTCCTGGTGGTAGAGATAAAGCTAGATCATGGAAACGGCGGATGGCTTCTCTCCGCCCAGCATTGCTTAAGTAAACATCAAAATGAGCTGAGTATGAAACACCAGGATGACTTCTTTGTATTCTCCCCGTCTCAATGGAACTGTACTCCGTGGTGTTATTTACAATCCACTTGCCAAGCAGCGCTGAGATGAGTTCGAGGGAATCTAGTTGTGTTTGAGGGTAAGCCTCCGTTAATATTTCTTTAATAACGCTGTAATGTGTCGCAGCATCTAGAGTAAGAAAGTAGGCTGTCATTTTACTGACATAGGTAGAATGTTGGCGTAGAGATCGCTTATTATTTCGCCATTTACTGATGAGGGAATAATCAACATGTAGAATTTCGGCTAATTCCTTATTGGTGGTACCAAGCTTTTTCATAAGAAAAGCAAGCCGAAATTCCTTAATTCTTTCCTCAACCATAGCTCATCCCTCCCTAGCTATCCCCCTCTATTATGGTTGAATGTCATACAATTGTCAATGTTGCATAATTGACAATTGTCAGAATAGTGTTGCTTGGCGAAAGCAATATATGTAAAATGAGGAAAAGAGACACGTACATAATGGTGATGGATAATCTGGTGTGTACCTTAACTTACAACGTATGAGAAATTGTGATGAGGGGGGGAGTTGTATGATGTAGGGGCTTTATGATGCGGACTTATTGTTGTTGTCGGTATGTTTATAAATGGTTTTCATGCGGATGTGACAGGATTCGACCTCGCACTGGTCTCTGGTCTTAACCATAATACCATTAAGGAGGGTTAATTATGTCAAAAGTTTCAAGTCCGTTACTGCAGAAGCAGGTTAAACCACTCGGGCCTCCAGAAATGATGATGTATGCTTTAGGTTTTGGTGCGGGTAGCCTTGTTAACCTGGGGTTTGGCACGTATTTATCCTTTTTCTGGAGCGATATTGCAATGATACCGCTGGCAGCCATTGGCACGATATTTGCTGTATCACGTTTGCTAGACGGTGGTACAGACATTTTTATCGGTTTTATGGTGGACAGAACAAAAACTAAGTATGGTAAGGCTCGGCCGTGGCTGTTGTGGATGGCCTTACCGGGAGCAATTTCGTTGTCAATGTTATATTACGTACCAAACTTTAGTGAATCAGGTAAAATTATCTATGCATTTGTTACGTATAACTTAGTTGCTTTCTTTATCCTTACGGCTACAACACTTCCTTTACAGTCTATATTAGCGCTGATAACGGATGACCCGAAAAAGCGGTTAAATATGAGCATGTTAAATAATATTGTGGGAACCTCGTTTACAGTGCTTAGTAATATGTTCGTGTTGCAGGCCATTGAAAAATTAGGTGGCGGCAAGGACGGTTATTTTAAATTCTTTGGCATGCTGGCAGTCGTCGCAGCGATTATGTATATTGTTGCATTCCTAGGTACAAACGAGAGAGTGCAACCGGCCAAGGGTAGAGAAAAGGATAGAATATCTGTTAGGGAGGCTCTCTCATTATTTGTTGCCAATAAGTGGTGGGTAGTCATCACAATATTCCAGACTTTTTCGTTCCTGTATCCTTCCTTTATGGCCATCAATATGTATTACATGACTTGGGTTATGAGAGATCCTAGTTTAATGGGACCTTTTATGTCAGCGATATTTACCGCAATGTTAGTTGTTATGATTCTAGCCGCACCTATTGTACCTCGTGTTGGCAAAATTAATGCCGCCTTTGCTGCTATGTTTACGCAGATGATCGGTAATTTTCTGCCGTTAATAATTCCCGGTAGTGTGCCTGCTTTAATGGTGGCAGCCGTATTCCGTGGAGCTGGCCCAGCAATTCTGCTTGGCACAAGTGGGGCATTTATGTGTGATGTTGTTGAATATGGCGAGTGGCACACCGGGCGTAGGGTTGAGGGTTTGGTCTTTAGTGCTGCCAGCATGGGTGGGAAAATCGGTGCAGGTTTGGGTGGCTTGGTCGTAGCATTTCTGCTTGCTCGTGGTGGTTATGTAGGTGGTGCATCCGCGCAGACGCCACAGGCGCTTGGTATTATTACCTTTATCTTTACGTGGTGCCACGCCTTTGGTTCTATTGTATGTACCATCCTTTTATTCTTCTTACGGAAGTTAGATGCGCAAATGCCCCAAATTATGGCTGATTTAGAAGCACGGCGAAACAGCACAGTATCATAGAACAGGGTGCTTTCGAGGTGACCGCTTGTAGACGCACAGAGGAGAGGAGGGATATTTCGTCGTTGTAGC
>JANKMV010000255.1 GCA_024650095.1 Bacillota bacterium
CCTACCAAGGTGAAATTGTGGTCTTTAAGGCGACTCAAGATCGGGACTTTATTAAACGCATTATTGCTACAGCGGGTGACGAAGTGATGGTTGAGCGCGATGGCGTGTACGTGAATGGAGAAAGAATAGAGGAATCATATATTTTAGAACTCGCAGTAGAGACCTATGGCCCCACGATCGTTCCGGAAGGAACCGTATTTGTTATGGGTGATAATCGTAAAAATAGTCTGGATAGTCGCCAAATTGGCTTTGTGGACCTAGCGCAAATCAAAGGCAAAGCCATGTTTATTTTCTGGCCTTTCGATAGCGTTCGCACTGTCTCACATCCATAAGAACAGGAAGATGTCCATGGAAATACAATGGTATCCTGGCCAAATGGCCAAAGCGAAACGTTTAATGCGTGAAAATATTAAATTAGTTGATGCTGTCATTGAGGTACTCGACGCACGCATCCCTGCTTCTAGTCGTAACATAGATATTCAGGAGATCTTAGAGAAACGACCTGTGGTGGCCGCGCTCACGCGCTCCGACCTAGCCGACCCACAAGCGACAGAAGAGTGGTTACACGAATTGCGTAAAGATTATGTTCTTGCCACTGCTGTCAATGCCAATAGCGGACAGGGAGTGAAAACTCTCATCCAATTATTAAAAACGATCCCCCACAGACGCAAACATGCCCAGCGGCCTCTACGTTTTATGATTGTTGGTATTCCCAATGTGGGTAAATCGTCCTTGATTAATCGTCTCATTGGGCGCAGTGCTACCATGACCGGCGATAAGCCGGGTATCACAAAGGGTAAACAGTGGGTACGATTAGCAGGTGATTTGGAACTGCTTGATACTCCAGGTCTATTGTGGCCTAAAATTCACAGTAAACGGCAGGCGTTTGGACTAGCTGCGGTAGGCGCAGTTAAAGACGAAATTTTAGACCCCGTAGAACTGGGTATTGAACTCATGAATTTTTTTCTGACTTATACACCGCAAAGTTTGATTAAGCGTTATAAACTAGCGAGTACCGCAGGCGAACCGCAGACACTTCTCCAGGAAATAGGTAAACGTCGGGGCTGCTTAGTTAAGGGCGGAGAGGTCGATCTTGAAGCCGCTGCTCGCCTCTTTATTAAAGACTTTCGCGAAGCACGTCTTGGTCGCATAACATTAGAGAAAGTAGGAGAAATGGGAGAGGAAAATGATGGACTTCACCAAAATGACAGTGACACAGATAAACCACTATCTTGATCAAGCGCAGCCCGCTGCCCATGAGCTAACTCTCTTAAGCACGGATTCACGCATTGGTGTACGCCTTTTAGTGGAGCGGCATCTCAATAGGCAAAAAGCCAGGCAAGTGGAAAAAGAACGGTTACAAGCTTTGCAAAATTACGAAAGAGAAGCCCGCATGCTTGGGTATACATATATTGCCGGCGTCGATGAAGTGGGAAGAGGTCCCCTCGCGGGACCTGTAATGGCGGCAGCGGTTATTCTTCCTGAAGAATTTTTCTTGCCCGGTATCAACGATTCTAAAAAAGTATCTCCTCAAAAACGTGAAAAACTCTATGACACCATTTCACAAGTTGCTGTAGCCTGGGCCATTGGTTCTGCCCAAGTGGGTGAAATTGATCAATATAATATTTTAGTAGCTTCAAAAATGGCAATGAAAAGAGCCATTTTAGCTCTCGATGTCAAACCAGATTATGTTTTAATTGATGCACTTACTTTAGCAGACTTACTATATCCCCAAAGAGGTATTATTGGTGGTGACGGGCTCTCGGCCTCCATTGCAGCTGCTTCCATCATGGCTAAAGTGACGCGGGATCGCTTAATGTGTGAGCTCGACGACATGATTCCTGGCTACGGATTTGCTGAACATAAAGGCTATCCCACCCGTGAACACCGTAGAGCCATTGCGCGACTCGGTCCATGTCCCTTTCATCGTCGCTCCTTTGCCTTATTGTCGGAGGAGGATTCAGCGTGAAAGCGCTGGGACAAAGAGGAGAGGTGGTCGCAGCTACATTCCTCAAAAACCTAGGCTATACTATTTTAGCAAAAAATTGGCGCTGCGAGCGGGGTGAGCTTGATCTTGTCGCAAAGGATGGTCAAATTCTCGTTTTCATAGAGGTGAAAACACGAAAATCCTATCGCCGCGGCACACCTGCTGAGGCCGTGGATACTCGTAAACAGGAAAAATTACGTCTTTTAGCTCATTACTATATTCATCAAACAGGTAACACGGCCCCCGCCTATCGCTTTGATGTGGTCGCTGTTGATGGCAAGTCGGAAGAAGTAACGTTATTTAAAAATGCATTTTAGGATAGAAGGCACAGCGATGTGTCTTTTTTTGTTTACGCTTACTGAACCCCCTCATATTTAGCAAGCGGCTACTGTAGCCAGTATTGAAAGGCGCGAGTAAGGGACTAGAATAAGCGTGCCATTCTTATTAGCGATGAGCTTAAATGGAAGACAATCAAATATAGGGAACGGTCTTGACTGTTCCGGACCCTCAAAAAAACAATAAAGCCGTAAGCGCCTATACTGTAAAAAAACTATATCGCATGCATTTAGGCAGCGGCCAATGTATGCACTACTAAAAAGCGTTCGTTAAGTGAAATGAGTGTGCGCTTTCTTGCTATAAATATTCCATCTCTAAGGATAACGTCGAATCCGTGTGAACTAGTCCGAATCTCTGTACTCGCGGCCAATGTACACTAATTTAGTGGAGTATAAGCAGATATGGAAGGTCCTCGACCCTTGCCCTAGGTTACATAACATGCTACCATAGTCAAGTGCGTTATTTGACTATCCCATACACTTACTATTGTAAGCGGCGGGTGTTGCCAGTAAGAAAACGAACTTTCTTATATCAAGAAGATTCCTGCGTCTAGAGGCGATTTTTCTAAATACAAAACGAAAGGGTAAGGAGGTTAATAACATGAATAAGAAAATGTTAACTACAATGATTATAATCTGTTTAGTAGTAACACTTATTACAGGAGTAACGGCAGAAACCATGCTTTTGGGCGAAAGAGAGCTACAAATTGGAGCTCGTGGTGAGGATGTAGCCCTCATGCAAGAGTTGCTTAATGAAAATGATTATAGAGAAGGTCATATCGATGGTATCTTTGGTCCGTTAACCTATGGTAGTCTAATAAAATTTCAAGATGATCACGACTTGGAAGTAGATGGTGTTGTTGACGGCAAAACTATGGTTCGTATGCAGGAGCTGTTGCAAGAAACAGTGGCTAAGCAAGAAGTAACAGCTATGAATGCTTCAGCACAAACGCTTGTAGCAACTGCTGAACATAAGTTTACAGCTGCAGAGATTGAGTTGTTTGGACGCATTGTGCATGCAGAAGCGGCGGGTGAATCGTTTGATGGACAAGTGGCAGTGGCCGCTACCATCCTTAACCGCGTAGAAAGTGATCTCTATCCTAATACCATAAGTGGCGTTGTTTATCAGGTGGAAAGTGGAAAGTATCAATACAGCCCAGTGCTTGACGGCCGTATTAATCAGGCGGCGGATGCCAGTGCTAAAAGAGCTGTCCAAGAGGCTCTTAAAGGGTTAGATCCCACTGGTGGAGCAACCGGTTTTTATAACCCCAGCAAAACCAGTAATGCTTGGGTCCGTAGCCATCCTGTAACTGCAACCATTGGCTCTCATGTTTTCTTCAAATATTAAGTAAGAAAGGCGCGCTTATTCAGATCCCTTACTCGCGCCTTTCAATACTGGTTACCTTAGCCACTTGCTAGTTGCAAGTGATGATTTAAAGACAGTATGCAAAAGAC
>JANKMV010000256.1 GCA_024650095.1 Bacillota bacterium
GTGCAGGGGAACGCTGGTTGCAGATCTAGTCCAGTATGGCATTCTTCACATTGCTACATCCGGAAGTTTATTGGACAAATGGACTGAAAATTCGGATAAAATCGTGCCTGAAATATTCAGTGTTATGGGTAACCGGAAGCAGCAGGATGCTTTCGTCCGCTGGGCGGTGGAAATTCCCGGTGATCCCCATACGCAGTTGTGGACCGATAAAACCGTATATGAGAGCTGGATTCGATACTACATCTCAAACCAATCAAGCAGAGGTTTATGCTATGTCACGGGGGAGGAAGCCGAGTTGGCCTTACTCCACCCTGCCAAATTACGTCATGATGGTGACAGTGCTAAGATTATTTCCACCAATGATTCACAAGGATTCACCTATCGTGGTCGTTTTCAAGATGGCCCACAAGCGGCGGGAGTCTCCTTTGAGGTTACTCAAAAAGCTCACAACGCATTGCGTTGGTTGATTCAGAAACAAGGCTTTCAGAGCAGCGGTCTAGTGATTCTCACTTGGGCGAGACAAGTCGAAGATGTGCCAGATCTGGTGATGGACTCCATATTACTATTTCAAGAAGTGACTGAAGCAGGTGTTATGGTGTCCGATGCAACTTATACGGGAGAAGATTTTGCCAAAAGCTTGCGCCGTTCAATTCTCGGCTACCAAGATAAATTGGAACATACAGATGATATTATGACTCTTATGTTGGATGCAGCGACACCCGGACGGATGTCGATCAGACTTTATCGGGAAATGGCACCTCCGGAGTTCTTTTCTCGCATTGAACATTGGCATGATACTTTATCCTGGACCCACACGTATCGTAGCCGCCGTTGGGTTAGATCATTTGCTGAAACTGTTCCTAGGGAATACGTATCGGCCCCAAGTCCGTTCGATATGGCAGAAGCTATCTACGGGCATAGATTGGATGACAAACTACGAAAAAGAACCATTGAACGGATTATTCGGTGTATCCTTGATGGAGAACCCATTCCCAAAGATATGGTGGAATTGGTGGTGCGCCGAGCAGCTAATCCGGTGGCATTAGAGCGTTGGGATTGGACTAAGACGCTGACCATAGCTTGTTCGATGTACCGGAAATTTAAGAAATTGGAGGGATATTCTTTGACGCTAGAGGATAGTAGAAGAAGTCGCGATTACCTGTATGGGCGTTTATTGGCATTGGCAGATAGTTTAGAAGAATGGGCACTAAACAAAAGCGGTGAGAAGCGACAAACCAATGCAATTCGGTTAATGCAGCGTTTCTCGGAACGACCATTCTCGACTTGGAGAGTGATAGAGTTATCTCTAACTCCATACAAAGCGCGCTTAGGTCCTCAAGGCCGTAGGCGAGCAAATCAGATTTCAGAAGTGATGGATCTGTTTGTTGCTGATGAATTTACTTCTGACAAAAAATTATCTGGTGAATTCCTACTAGGCTATCATTGCCAGAAACAGGCTTTGTGGAAAAAAGAAGACACTGATGTGCAGATTGATGAAAATGAGGAGGCTTAAAGCATGAGTTTATTGGAGAAAAAAATCGACTTTGCAGTGGTTGTAGTGGTTAAGAATGCTAATCCAAATGGGGATCCCCTTAATGGCAATCGACCAAGGGTTACATATGATGGCCTCGGTGAGATCTCGGATGTCTGCATTAAAAGAAAGATTCGCAATCGGTTGTTAGAAAGCGGAGAAGGAATCTTTGTGCAGTCTGATGACAATCGTGTAGACGAGTACCGTAGTTTGCGCAGTCGAGCCGAAGGAGAATTGACAAAAGAATCGCTTAAGGATCCAGAAAAGTTAAGAAGCGATTCCTGTAAAAAATGGTATGATGTGCGAGCTTTTGGACAAGTATTTGCGTTTAAAGGTAAAGAAGCGGCAGGGGTATCCGTTGGAATTAGAGGCCCGGTTTCCGTTCATCCCGCATTTAGTGTCATTCCAGTAAACACATCCAGCATTCAAATTACAAAAAGTGTCAGCAGCGAAGGAGACGGATCCAAACGTGGTCCTGATACTATGGGCATGAAACATCGTGTTGACCATGGAGTATATGTATTTTACGGAAGTATTAATCCCCAATTGGCAAATAATACGGGATACACTACAGAAGATGCGCAAGCATTGAAACATGTACTGGTGCACCTTTTCGATAACGATGCATCGTCTGCCAGACCCGAAGGAAGTATGGAGGTAAGTAAAGTTATCTGGTGGGAACACAGTAGTTCCACGGGCCAGTACTCCTCAGCCAAGGTTCACCGCAGTCTTTCGGTGATGCCGAGGCTAGGTGTAACTGAACCTAATGACATTGAGGACTATGATATCGATGTGGCAGTATTAGATGGATTGGAGCCACAAATTATCAACGGACATTAATGAAGATGGATAATGAAAACTATTTACAGCTAGCTGGAATCCAACACTTTGCTTTTTGTCCGCGACAATGGGCGCTGATTCACACAGAAGTGCAGTGGCAAGAAAATGTACTAACATATGGTGGACAGAAGCTACATACAAAAGTGGATGACCCTGCGTTTTCTGAATCCCGGGGGGATATCATAGTATCCCGTTCTGTACCAATCCATTCGCACGAACTCAGAGTGTATGGTATAGCTGACATGGTGGAATTTATCCGCGATGATATCAATGGGATAAAGTTAGCTAGAAGAAGAGGTCGTTGGATTCCCAGACCCGTGGAATATAAACACGGGCAGAGCAAGCTTGCCTCATGTGACCGAGTCCAATTGTGTGCCCAAGCAATCTGTTTAGAAGAAACTTTCGGCATAGCCTTACAAGAAGGTCATATATTCTACGGACGGCCTAGGCGTAGAGAAGAGGTTCGCCTCATTGATGATCTGCGCCAAGAGACTGCACTACTAGTCAAGGAAATGTATAACTATCATACCTCTGGTGTAACTCCCCCAGCTAAATATAGGAAGGCCTGTGAACGATGTAGCCTGATTGAAGTGTGTGTGCCTTCCTTATCCCAACGACAAACCGTATCTCAATACCTAGATAAGATGCTTTGAGCATTCTTATCTAGCACCGAAGGGGTGATACTATTGAGGAAGTTGTTAAATACCCTGTATGTTACCTCTACAGAGGCTTACTTAGCTAAAGAAGGTCAGAACGTGCTGGTACGGGTGGATGATGAGGTACGCCTACGTGTCCCTATCCACAATCTCGAGGCTATTGTATCTATGGGATATACCGGAGCCAGCCCAGCATTGATGCAACTTTGTGCTGAACGTGGTGTAGCTCTGGCCTTTCACAGTGAAAACAGCCGTCTTTTGGCTCGATTAACACCAGCCAACAAGGGGAATGTATTGTTGCGGAAGCGGCAATATCAGATGTACGACAATGATGCTGATAGTCTTGAGGTTAGCCGGAATGTTATTTTAGGTAAATTGGGCAACTGTCGGACGGTGTTGCAGCGGTTTCTTCGAGACTATGGCGCAGAAGACTGCGCTTTTGAGGTGAAGACTGCGGTGAATCATTTATCAGGCATAATTGATCATGCACGACGCTCTACTTCGATAAATTCGCTTCGTGGCAACGAAGGAGATGGAGCTCGCCGCTATTACTCAGTGTTTGATCACCTTATCCGAAACCAGAAGCCAGCCCTCTCATTCAATGGACGCAGTCGCCGCCCTCCCTTGGATCGTGTGAATGCTTTGCTGTCCTTTCTGTACAGCATGTATGATGTCGCCGAACATATTTTCTGTAACAATAACATCAATAGAAAGATAGTATACATTTGATACAAAC
>JANKMV010000257.1 GCA_024650095.1 Bacillota bacterium
ACCGCCTGCTTGATGAGGGAAGGACAGCGGTAAGAGAGGGCAGGAAGCGTCCGCTTGAAGATGTCATGCGAGACATCCGGCAGGAAATAACAGATGGCAAGATATAGGGTAGACATATCTGAACCTGCCGAAAACGACTTTCGCGACATTGTTCGATATATCTCTGCGCAACTGTCAGCACCTATGACGGCAACTAAGATGATGGGTGTCATGGACGAAGCAGTAGCGGGACTGGCGCTTATGCCGCAAAAATATTCCTTTGTGAC
This sequence comes from Bacillota bacterium, assembly GCA_024650095.1. Classification (GTDB taxonomy): domain Bacteria; phylum Bacillota; class Dethiobacteria; order Dethiobacterales; family Dethiobacteraceae; genus JANKMV01. The sequence goes on from JANKMV010000257.1 coordinate 267, forward strand.
GGATGAAAGACTTGCAATGTTAGGATATCGAAAGCTACCCGTAAAGAACTATATTGTCTTTTTTACGATAGACGAAAAGTCAAACATTGTTGATGTGGAGAGAATTCTTTACGCTAGACGCGACTGGCAGCGTATCCTCTAAATGTATCTTTTTCGTCTGCGGCAGCTTTCATTGTTCTAAAAGCCGCAATTACCTATTCAGACATTTCACTGACCTCAAAATTGGGATGAGTGATTTTTTATGTGTGAGCCAATATTCCATTCTAATTCCACAACAACGCAACTCTATCATAGCCTATAAGCACCTCGTCTTGTAGGACTGGGACATCTCCTAAATCCACAAAAAGGGGCGCTACTGGGAACAAAGTTGAGGTATGTCCCGTCGCATGCTTATAGTGGTTTATTGCTTTTTAGTAGATTTATCAAACTAAGGGTAAGCATCACAACCATTTCTGCCATAAAATGAGCAGATTTTTTCATATCTTCATCAAACCATTTTTGAATAATCCCGACACATCCAGTTATTGTAAAGGAATACACATATTCCGCTTCTTCCTTTGTAATTGTATTGTTATCAGTTAATTGAGAAATTATCATGTCGTATACAAGCATCATTACCTTTTTTTGAAAGATAAGATCGCCACGCTCACTTAACAGTATTTTGCATAGTTTCGCGTTTTCTTCTATATACTCAAAGATTTTTTCTGCTTGTAACACAGCATCCATATTATTAATTTCTGGATTAAATTCTGCAAGATGAGCATTTATATTAACAAGCAATTCATTTTCTATTATCCGCAACAAGTCATGTTGGTCGTTATAATGGGCATAGAAAGTTGCTCGGTTTATATCAGCATCTTCACAAATTTCCGTAATGGATATTTGCGAAATGTCTTTTTTTTCGAGCAGATTGATGAAGCTCTCTTTTAATACCATCTTTGTATATTTAACCCGTCTGTCTTCTTTGACGCTACTCATTTACTGACCCTCCATTCCAAACTCTTATGTTAGATACTAAACAAATTTACTATTTTTGTTTAGTATTTAACGCTTGCACGCATTCTGTTTGTTGATTTATAAGCACAGTGTCATTAAACTATACAATGTAACTGTTTGTCAACATAGTGTATTATACCTTAAGGGGTGGATTTGTGTGGATAGGTTTTCGCAGAGTGTTATCAAACACAAAAGAAGTGTCTTTATAGGATTTGTAATAATTGCAGTATTAAGCGCAATCTTCACACCGCTGGTGTCAGTTAATTATGATATGGTCGACTACCTGCCAAAGGATGCTCAGTCAACAAGTGCAATTAGGATAATGGAGGATGAATTTGGCGGCGAAATGCCCAATGTGAGAGTTATGCTGACAGATGTATCGATACAGGAAGTATTGGCATACAAAGAGCAAATCGCAGCAATAGACGGTGTTACTTCCATCAGCTGGCTTGATGACATAGTCGGTTTGGATACACTAAAAACAACACCCCTTGAATATTTAGACCCTGCAATAGTTAAGAACTATTACTTAGATAATAACGCTTTAGTGAGCTTATCAATCGAGGGCGGGCAAGAAACAAGTGCAGTCAATGCTATTTATGATCTTATAGGCGAAGACAACGCTGCTACAGGGGAAGCTATTAATTCGGCAGAAACACAAGCAATGTCAGTATCTGAGGTCATAAATGCCATGGCGATATTGCTCCCGATTATAATACTAATTTTAGTTATTTCGACCACCTCGTGGGTCGAACCCATATTGTTCTTGATCACAATAGGCGTTGCTGTAATTATCAATGTGGGAACAAACATTATTTTCGGTGAAATATCATTTATTACCCAGACTGTCAGTCCAGTTTTACAGCTTGCGGTGTCACTAGATTATGCGATTTTTCTGCTCCATAGTTTTAATAACTATCGTTTATCCCATGAGCCGCAGGAAGCGATGAAAATTGCAATGAAAGAAGCTATGCCGACAGTCGCCGCATGTGCCGCAACAACAATGATTGGCTTTGGAGCACTAATCTTTATGCGTTTTGGAATCGGTGCAGATTTAGGAATTAACTTATTAAAAGGTATTGTGCTTAGTTTTATTTCGGTTATTGTTTTTTTACCTGTTATCACATTGATGTGCTACAAGGTTATTGATAAAACCAAACACCGGAAGCTGATGCCAGACTTTAAAAAAGCAGGAAATGTGTTAATGAAGGTTAGGGTGCCTTTCTTACTACTTGCAATTCTTGTTGTCATCCCCAGCTTTCTTGCTCAATCAAATACCGAGTTCATGTATGGTACCGGTAGTATTACAGACACGTCTAGAGCTGGGAAAGATAGCTTAATAGTAGAAGAACAATTTGGCAAGGAAAATGTGCTTGTATTACTTGTGCCAAGGGAAAACGTGGGCACGGAGGCAGAATTAAGTGCTGCTTTATTCTAATGCACCGGAGATGCCAGCATCCTCAAAACTCGCCATTTCATGGATAATTTTGAGGGCTGCATCAACCATGGGCATGGCGAGCGCTGTGCCTGTTCCTTCACCTAGCCGCATATTCATACGCAAAAATGGTGTTAGGTGCAATAATTCAAGTGCGATGGCGTGACCGGGTTCTTCTGATAAGTGGGAAGCCAACATATACTCCGTAGCCTGTGGATGCAAATTGGCCGCAATTAAGGCTGCAGCACTTGAAATAAAGCCGTCCACCATCACGGGTACACGGTTAGCTGCGGCGGCCAGCATAACACCCGCCATGCCGGCGATTTCAAAACCCCCTAATTTAGCCAATACATCCAATGCATCGTCAGCATTGGGTTTATTAAGCGCCAAAACCTGTTCAATCACCTTAATCTTATGCTGTAATCTTACATCGTCTGCACCCGTGCCACGGCCGCAAACAGCTGCGACATCGCAACCTTTGTAAAAAGCGGTAATGGCAGTACTTGACGTGGTGTTGCCAATACCCATTTCACCTGTACCAAAGAGACCCGTTCCTCTGGCGATAAACTGCTCAGCCACTTCAATCCCAGCTTCAAGCGCAGCCACAGTTTGTTCCCTTGTCATAGCAGGACCTTTTGCCATATTCGCCGTACCGTAGGCAATCTTACGATTAAGTAAAATAGCATGCTCCGGTAGGTCTGCCGCGACGCCCATGTCCACCACAATCAACTCAGCCCCAGCATGACGGGCTAAAACATTCATAGCTGCGCCACCTGTCAGAAAATTTAATACCATCTGCGGGGTGACTTCCTGGGGATAAGCAGAAACGCCTTCCGCAACCACACCATGATCTCCAGCCATCAGGATTGAAGTTTTCTTGGGAGGCAGTGGTTTCACCTCGCCAGTAATCCCAGCCATTTTCCTAGCGATGTCCTCTAGTACGCCTAAACTACCCAAAGGCTTGGTGAGACTATCCAAATATTTTTGTGCTTCCTCCTCTTTACTTTTGTCCGTGGGGGTGATTCGGC
>JANKMV010000258.1:0-2816 GCA_024650095.1 Bacillota bacterium
GCGGATTATGCAAAGCTTTGCATAATCCGCCTTATGCAAAGTTAATGATTATGCAAAGTAAACCGCAGAAATGGTTACTTTTACTGCATTGTTCCTTGATTTACTTTGCATAATACTTGGTCTACTTCAGCTTGGAGAGCCAATTAAGCAAAGTTTCATCGTTGCTCCAATCAGGAAGATTATTATCCACTAAATCAGGATAAGCCTTCTCAATAGCCTGCCGTTTTAGCTCGGTATCACATTTTGCGTACACCTCTGTGGTCTTTATGTCCTTGTGCCCAAGAAAGTCCCGGATATAGATAAGATTGACTCCGGCCTGTAACAGATGCACACTTTTGGAGTGCCGGAGCATATGAGGAGCCACTTTTTCTGGAACAATCGCAGAAGTTTTTCGAGCAGAAGCTACATACTGAGAAATAATATAGGCAATCCCTTCCTTGGTGAGTTTATGGTGCTGTTTGTTCATAAACAAGGGATGATCGCTTTTCCATGCCTTGGTAAGGTCGCTTTCCTGGAGATAATGCTTAAGCAAAGCCTGCGTGTTCTTCATCAGAGGAACCCTGCGTGTTTTCCCTCCTTTCCCCGTCAAAATAAGAACGGCCGGATGATCCAGCACAACATCTCGTACGCGAAGGTCTGCCAACTCCTGAACCCTACATCCTGAATCATAAAGGACACTAAGTAATGCCAAGTTCCGTCTGCCTTTTGCCGTTGTTCTATCCGGTTGTGCTAATAAAAGTTTCACGGCCTCCGGTGTAAGATGGGGCACTGACGGTTTGGGAGCCTTTTTTACAGGAAGAGAAATGACCTTCTGAAAATGGAGAATACCTTCAGGTTCTTCATATTGGGCATAACGAAAGAAGGCATGGATAGCCGCCAGTCTTTGGTTTCTAGTTGAAATGCTACATTTTCGTTCTCTTTCTAACCAGTCAAGGAAATCGGAAATCAATTGAGCGGTAAGCATCGTGAGCTCTAATTTTTCCGCAGGCAGGCGCTTTTGCTCCTGACAATATCGGATGAGGAGCTTAAATGTATCCCTGTAGGATGTTATGGTATTTCTGCTGGCGTTTTTTTGTTGTAATAAGTATACGGATAGGAATGTGGTAAGGTGGTTTGCAAAATCAGTCGGCTTCATCGGCTCCACCTCCCAACTGCGGGATAATGTCCGGGTAATATCTTTCAAGCTTAATTGGAATATCGGGGAAGACATCAGCAGTCAACCGGAGGTAATATGCTGTTTCCTCAAAAGAGTAATGTCCCAGATAGGTTTTTAGCACCGGAAGATACGTTGCCAGATCTTTGCCTTGAAGTACCCACTTTTTCAGGCAGTGACAGGCGTAGGCATGGCGAAAATCTTGGATCCTCGGCCCTTTGCCCCGTCCTCCGTGGGAAATACCGGCTTGCCAAAGGAAACGTCTGAAGTTGTGGTAAACATTACCGACAGTCATGGGTTTGCCATTCAAACCTGGGAAGAACCAATCGCTCTCTTTAGGAACTAAAGGTATGCCGGATATGTATTGACGGCAGCGTTGTGTAAGCGAGTCCGGCATGGGAACCAATCGGTTGTTATCCTTTTTGGCATGGTGAATGGTCAGTATCCCTGCTTCAAGTTCGACATCATCATTTTTCAGAAGCCTTGCCTCCGATGACCGGAGCCCGCAGGCGTAGATCATCCGGAAAAACACCGGCATAATGAGATGCCTGTAGGGACATTCACTGACATAATGACAGTGGTCTGTTTCCCGGAAAAAGCGCTGCAATTCTTTCTCCGTGTAAATGTAGGGGACATATTGTTCTTCTGTGGGGTAATAGCCTTTGGGTAGCACATAAGCCATGACACCGTTATTCTCCATATGAATAGCGAGCTGGCGCAGGATGGAAGCTCTTGTACATTGGTTGGCCTGGGCCTCATAGCTCTTTTTTGAACACCATGCCAGAACGATTTCTTTGGTAAGCGAGGATGCTTTCGGATAGTGTTGGGCAGTAAAAACAGAAAAACGGAAGAGATGCCTTGCTTCAGCTTCATATTTATACCCGATTGCTTGTTTTAAACTAATGTGGCTTTGGATAACTCCGGCGAACGGTCCTTGAAAGGTATAGTTATGCATGAACATCTACCTCCGGAGTATCCAGGCCGCATTCTTTCAGTTTCTTGATGTCTACTTTCAGATAAACTGCCGTAGAGTCTGTATCTGCGTGTCCGAGGATATCTGAGATAACGGAAAGCGGCGTGTCCTGCTCCAACAACCTCGAAGCCGCTGTGTGGCGGAGGGAATGCATGCCTCTGTGGTGCTTTAAAGTAGGTAGATGGGCAACACGCATATGGTCACGGATTAATTGATGAAGATGGTCTTCTTCAGCAAAAGGCAGAAAAGGGGCCAGATGTCTGACAAAGATAACAGGAGAATCCACCTTTGGCCTGCCGTATCTCAGATAATCAATGACAGCCCACCCGACTTCGGTCGGAATCGGCAAAATGACTCTTTCTTTTGTTTTGGATTGCGTGAAGATGAGTTTCTTTTCTTCCCAGTGGAAGCAGTCAAATGTCAAGTGCTTAATATCCCTAACCCGTAAGCCTAACACACAGGCCAGAAGAATGATGGCATAATCGCGTTTTCCCTTGGGGTTACCACGGTCAATGGCACCGATTAAGGCATCCAGTTCTTCCTTTGTCCAAACAGAGGGTATGCGTGTTTGTTTTCGTGCCTGAATCATGGGGGTTTTTGAAGCTAGATCTTCCTTTAAGATTTCCTGTTCCTGCAGATATCGTAGGAATGACCGGATGGAGCAGATGTTCTGTTCAACAGTTTTATATG
>JANKMV010000258.1:2826-3713 GCA_024650095.1 Bacillota bacterium
CGAAAAGTCAGATAATTCTTTTAGCTTATCGTTCTATAATGGAATGGCCAACGGTTACCGGGGAATAATCTCTTCCCTCACAGTACTTTTTGAAATGAGCACTGATGTCCAGATAATATGGGTCAGTAAGCAGTTTACGGTGTTTGTAGTAACGCCTTAAAATAGTGTGATGTAGTTGGAAATCCCCAATCATACGGATGATACGGAGTTCCTGGGTATCTTTCTGGGAAAGTGTTTTGTCAAAATCCTTTTTAAAGATACGAAAACGGTCTTCAAGAAAATCAATGCCCACCTGTTCGGTGTAACAGACCTTACCCTGTTCTTCTGCAAATTGCAAAATCTGTGCCCAACGTCTACGGTAAAAGGTCATGGAACCCTTTGAATAGCCGAGTCGAAGCAACTCCTGTTCCAGTTCCAGCAAAAGTTCTTTTAGTGGCTTATTTGGCATTTTATCTCCTCCAATGATTATTGAGCTTTCGCTCTGCTATCATTGTTTGGAGATTATGCAAAGTAAATTCCAAAGGAAGTGCCTATTTATGCAGTTTTTCTAGGTTTACTTTGCATAATTACTTTCTTTGCATAAGGCGGACCAGTGAGTCCACTTTGTGGAAACATCCTTCTGAATGAACTGGACCGGGAGCTTGAGCGAAGAGGGCACCGATTCGTCCGCTACGCGGATGATATGCTTATCTTCTGCAAAAGCAAAAGAGCGGCACAAAGAACACTGGCAAATCTAATCCCATTCATAGAGAGGAAATTATTCCTTAAAGTGAACAAGGAAAAGACGGAAGTCGCCTATGTAGGCAAGGTCAAATTTTTAGGGTACGCGTTCTACATTACCAAAGACAAAGACGCGGGTTTGCGAATACACCCCAAAAGCGTTGCAA
>JANKMV010000259.1 GCA_024650095.1 Bacillota bacterium
CTATTTTAAAAAATACTGTAAAGCGGAATCAATACTCATAAGGGGTTAAGGCTACTTTTCTCTTTCTAAATGCGGCTAAAAGGTCCATTTTTTCTCTAATCTTCGTGAATAATGAGAAATTGTAAAGTTTATGACAAAATAGGTCAGCGCCAGTAGGGCATAGAGTAAAAACACCTGACCAACCTTGTAGTAGCGCCCCATGAGAATGGTGGTCTTGCCAGTTAGTTCTTGGATGGCAATAACGGACCACAGAAAGCTGGTATCCTTGATAACCGTTACAAACTGTGATACAAACGAGGGAATCATATTCCTGAAGGCTTGTGGTAGAATCACATATTGAAGTACACCAAAGGCAGTAAAACCCTGCGATCTAGCCGCCTCCCACTGTCCCTTACCAATGGAGTTGAGTCCTCCGCGTACAATTTCTCCTATAGCAGCGGACGTAAAAATGGTAAAGCTAATAACTCCAGCATCTACAGACTTGAGCTTAAAGACAATAAAAATGACATAGATCCACAGCAGGTTAGGTATATTGCGCACAACCTCAATATAGACCGCTGCCAGCAGTTGAAAGATGCCTCCAGTCAAACTACGAAGCACGCCTAATACGGTACCAAACACCATACTAAGTAGTATGGACACAAGAGATATATATAAGGTCATTTTAAGCCCATCCACGAGAAAAAGCACATTTCGTGTGGTTAATAACTCGTTCATGTCAACCTCAATTCTGCGACAGCCCATAAGAATCACAGAGCTGTGCTCTTCCTGTTCTCTTTACCTAAACCCCGGCTGATAGTCCCTTACCGATGGTTTTATGCTTCTCATTCTTTGTATCATTGGGAATTGCATTGGTCTGATCTTCTAGTCTTTTAGCTACATTTGCTAATGGATAGCAAAGCATAAAGTACAGCATCCCCGCAACCACATACGCTGGACCGTAATACACATTTGATGACGACCATGATTTTGCGGTAAACATGATGTCGGCACCTGAGATAACTGCAAGCACAGAGGTGTTTTTAATAAGGTTCACCGCTTGGTTAGTCAGCGGTGGCAGTATGACCTTTTGGGCCTGAGGCAAAATAATGAACCACATCGCTTGCCAATAAGTAAAACCTTGCGAGTAGGCCGCTTCTAGTTGCCCCTTAGTGATGGCGCCGATACCGGAGCGTACGACCTCAGCAATGTAGGCACCATGATACATTCCCACACTAATAATGCCTATGGTAGTAATGCTTAAAACAATTCCCACAAAGGGGAGACCATTAAAGAGAAAAAATACTTGGATCAATAAAGGTGTGTTTTGAAAAAATTCTACGTATATCCTAGCTATTAACTTGATGGGTTTGATGTTAGATGTTGAAGACAAACCCATGACGATACCGATTAAGAGCGCCAGCAAAAGTGCACAAATAGAAACAACTAGTGTGTATCCGAAGCCCCTTGCAAAAATCTGCCAATCGGCAAACAAGGCTTCCCATTTAAACCATGCAAAAGGTCCATTGCTTGAGAACATGCTATTTCGTCCTTTCGAAAAAGCTATGCACCGCGTGACTTTAGAGAAACCACGCAGGACTTGTAGCCAGTTCCTAGTATTAAAGAAACCGCCTCTTAACTGTGCCACGCGCGAAGCGCCCGGTACTTTCAAGAGGCGGTGCTTCTTTATGCCGTTATTTTCTAGCTAAATTCAATCGTAACGACGACGTACTATTAGTTGAGGTTCCATTTTGCCAGCATGCTATCTAATGTACCATCGGCTTTTATTTCAACGATAAACTCCTGGACGTACTCGGCCAAATCCTTGTTATCTAGCTTGCAAGCGATACCATAATCCTGAGGTTTAAAACCTTCCTCAAGGATCACAGTGGTTTCATTGACATAGCCGCTGAGGATAGATTTATCAACACTAAATGCATCCACGCGCCCAGACGCAAGGGCCGCGTTAATTTCGGGATAGCTTGCAAACTCGGCATATTTGAAGGTAACACCAACCTCTGCGGCTCTTTCTTCAAGGGCATCTTTTGTCGTAGCAGACTGAGCCACGCCAATGGTTAACCCATCTAAATCTTCGATGACTGTAGCACCCAAATCTTTTTTAACTAAGAAGCCAATGGCGTCAGTGAAGTAGGGCTCCGTGAAGTTAAAAGAGAGCTTGCGCTCCTCGGTGATAGTGAAAGTAGCGATAACGAGATCCACCTCATTGTTATCAAGGAGGGGTCCACGTGTCTGAGCCGTAACCCCTTGCGTTTCAAGCAAGGTTTCATCTCCTAGCAACTTCTTCGCAAGTGCCTTGGCGATATCAATTTCCAATCCTTCCACGTCACCTGTTTCAGGGTTTTGATAACCGAAACCTGGGACGTCTACCTTTGTACCCACGAGAAGCTTACCACGGTTCACGATCGCTTGGAGCTGCTCGGGAAGGTCATCCGCCCCAGGATTCACCGGTTCTTCATTATTATTACCAGAACAGCCAACCACCGCAACTAACATAAGCACTAAGAGTAAGACGGATACTACTTTTCTCATCTAAATCATCCCTTCTTTTTTCAAATGGTTATCTAAGTATCTTACTTAGGAATAGCTTTGTTCTTTCACCGGATGGGTTTAAGAAGAAGTGTTCAGGCGGGCCTTCCTCAACAATTTTTCCCTCGTCCATAAATATAACACGGTCAGCCACCTGCCTAGCAAAGCCCATTTCGTGGGTAACGACCACCATTGTTATATTATCGTTTGAGAGACCTACCATTACATCCAAAACTTCCTGAATCATCTCAGGGTCCAATGCCGATGTTGGTTCATCGAATAAAATGACTTTAGGGTGCATATTTAATGCCCTTGCTATGGCAACACGCTGTTGTTGCCCTCCCGAAAGCTGTGACGGATAACTATGAACCTTATCTGTCAGGCCTACTCGTTCGAGGTATGCCAATCCAGATTCTTCGGCTTGCTTTTTATCAATTCCCTGAACTTTTATGGGGGCCAGCGTTAGATTTTCAAGTACCGTTTTATGAGGATAAAGGTTAAAACTTTGAAAAACCATGGCTACCGATTGCCTTACTTTGGTAATGGGGGCCTTATGTGCAGTGATTTCAACTCCATCCACAGTGATCCTACCCTCAGTAGGGCTTTCAAGATAATTAATGCAACGAATCAACGTACTTTTTCCTGAACCGGATGGACCGATAACCACCACTTTTTCACCCGTGCTTATTTCTAAATCTATGTCCCTTAGGGCCCAAAGTTTACCAAATTGTTTAGCGACATTTTCCATTTTTATCAATTTATCAGTCCTACCTTCATAGCATGTCGTTAAGAGAACTGCTAACCATGAGTCTCCTTACGCTTTTTTTAGTTAAAAAAATGACGTTTACAAAAGAGACGTCATTGTCAATGTATAATTACTAAATATTTCAAATTTTTCTATTTATATAATTATAGCAGATGCTTTATTTGTTGTCCACAAAATTATTTACACCTACTTGTCGTGTAAGTTAAAGCTCCATTGCCTCTATTATATCTGGCAACGGAGTTCAGTCTACTCGCACCATTTATTCTAACGCAAAGTAGCAAGCGCTGAAAATGATAAGAAAATGCCACCGCAAGTGGTTATACCTGCGGTGGCATTGAGGAGCATGACTATCCTTAATCACAATTTTAATATGCTTGTGGCATTCAAC
>JANKMV010000025.1 GCA_024650095.1 Bacillota bacterium
TTGGGCGATGTCTTTAAACATTCCGTTAATTCTTTCGCCGATAATAAACATTTAGGACGGATTATATATCCGTGGTACCACCCAAGTTAGCGCATAACGCCCACTCACTTCAAGGTACGAGAAAATTCCGATACCTTCCCCTCTGATAACGGGTGGGAAACCCGGCGCGGCCTACTCATTTCAGCCTGCGGCTCCAGAGGGAACTTCAGACAAACCGTACCTAGAGCCGCTCACAGTCGATGGCGTCTCCTCCCTGAAAGGCCGTGCATATCTTACTTTTCTCCTTCACTGCCATTACAATCATCCATGTATTACAAATGAGAATATCATATTCAAAGCAAAAAGTAAAGTGCTATTTTTTTAGTTGCACATTAAATCGGTTCATAGCAACATCAATACCTTCACGAATAAAAATTGTCGCCGCTTTGGTTGCGGATTCTAAAACAGGCGCCAGCGCAACTTCTTCCTCGGCAGTAAAAGCGGCTAGAACGTGTTCAATAACATCGGCCTCGAGCGGCCGATCAATACCTATGCGCAAACGAGGAAACTGATCCGTCTGCAGATGATCTATCAATGATTTGATCCCGTTATGCCCACCACTACCACCATGCGAACGTAGACGTATTGTACCCAACGGTAAATCAAGATCATCATACATGGTTAGGAGGTGCGTAGGGCTCACGCCGAACTGACGACAGAGAGCTGCAGCAGCGGTGCCACTGTTGTTCATAAACGTCATTGGCTTTGCCAGCACAACCTCTTGGTTGGCAATGGTGCCTTTCCCCCAAAAAGAATGGTATCCCACTTTGTAAAGTGGGATTTTTGTAGCAACACTCAACCGGTCTATCACACGGAAACCAACATTATGGCGCGTCAATACATATTGAGGGCCTGGATTTCCCAAACCAAGAATAATAAACATGGACAAGTTTACTCTTGTGTTTCTTCTGTGGTAGATTCTTTTGCTTCCGCATCTTCGTCTGTAGCATCTTCGTCAGCTGCATCTTCTTCTTCTTCTTCAAGTCGAGGTGAAAGAATAGAAACAATCACTTCGTTTTCCTCGGAAAGGAATTCGCTACCTTCGGGAGCTACGATATCAGCCACAGTCAGGCTATCGCCCACGACCAGACTTGAGATATCCAATTCAATATGCTCGGGAATGTTGGTAGGTAGACATGTAAGTGCTACTTCCCGTAAAGACTGTTGCATAACGCCGCCTTCTTTGACTCCTACAGCTTCACCAATTAAGACAATAGGAACGTTAACTTCAAGTTTATCAAGCAGATTAATCCGCACAAAATCAACATGGACGAAACGGTCCGTTAATATAATCTCTCGCTTTAATTCCTTGATCATGACAGTTGCGGTACCTCCATCAACGGCAACATCTATGAGGGTGTTTGCGCCTGATGGGGAATGCAGGATTGCCGTAATATCTTTACTGTCCACCGCTACCGTAAGGGGTTCTGTTTTTCTTCCGTAGATAACACCGGGGACATACCCCGCACTACGGAGCTTGCTTAATTGCCCCTTGGTTGCAGGAACCCGTGGCTGTGCTACTATTTGCATACGCTCCATGAATGATCCTCCTTCTCTATATTCTTTGGTATTATACCCGTATTTTCCTTTTCAGTCAAATTGGCTTAATCAAAAAGCTTAGAAACTGATAATTCCTCGTGTATACGAATAATGGCATCCCCGATCAGGGGCGATACCGATAAAACCTTTATTTTATCTAATTCTTTAGTCTCATGTAGAATCGTGTTAGTAACGACAATTTCCTTAATGGGAGCATCTGCAAGACGTTGCAGTGCCGGCCCTGATAAAACCGGGTGCGTGCAACAGGCATAAACTTCCTTCACTCCGTGCTCTATTAAAGCTTGCGCTCCTAAAGTAATGGTACCGGCAGTATCGATAATATCATCGATCATAATGACGGTTTTACCCTTAACCCTGCCAATAATATTCATTATTTCGGCTACATTAGGTTCCGGACGTCGTTTATCAATAATAGCGATGGGTAACTGTAAGCGCTCTGCCAATTCACGAGCACGTGTCACTCCACCCACATCGGGAGACACCACCACAGCATCCTCAAATTGTTTCTGGTGAAAGTAGTTGGCCAATATGGGTAAACTTTTTAGATGGTCCACAGGAATGTTAAAGAACCCTTGAATTTGTCCGGCATGAAGATCCATGGCAATCACTCTGTTAGCACCCGCCGTTGTCAATAAATCTGCCACAAGTTTTGCCGTAATGGGATCTCTAGCTCTCGTTTTGCGATCTTGTCGTGCATACCCGTAGTACGGCAACACAGCATTAATACTTTTCGCGGAAGCTCTTTTCATGGCATCCATCATAATGAGTAATTCCATTAAGCTTTCATTAGCCGGACAACTAATGGGCTGCACAATAAATACATCTGAGCCTCTAACACTTTCTCCGATGTAGATGCTGAGTTCTCCGTCACTAAAGCGCTTAACTTCTGCTTGTCCCAGTGCAACACCTATATGTTGCGCGATTTCTTCGGTCAGCTGTAAATTGGCTGTCCCACTAAATATTTGGAGTTTTCTCCCTCGATACACGCCATACCCTCCTGACTGTAATGCAACAAAAGGTTAATGTTGGTTTATCTTCGCTTCACACAATGGCGATTCCTGCTATTTCACCATTATTCGTCTTTTTTCTCTCCAAGAAAGCGAGCGGCAAGACCTTCCTTATTCACTTGCTGTGCACGAGCTAATGATAAGGCGCCTGCTGGAACATCTTTTGTGATGGTGGAACCTGCAGCAACGAAGGCTCCTTGACCAATGGTAACCGGTGCCACTAGGTTACTATTACAGCCCACAAACGATTGATCACAAATCACCGTTTTATGCTTGGTGCGACCGTCATAGTTCACTACGATAATACCTCCGCCCATATTTACATCACTACCTATGTCGGCATCACCAATATAGGATAAGTGTGCAACTTTACTGTTGCTGCCAATTTGGGATTTCTTTATTTCCACAAAGTCACCAATTTTGACACCACGCTTCAGCACGGTTTCAGGCCGTAAGTGTGCAAACGGCCCCACTGTAACATCCTCTGCCATGGTGCAACTTGTAGCTACGGAATGACGGAAAACTGTGCCACGACCAATATAACAATCTATTACTTCTGAATTGGGACCGACCACACAGCCTTCACCAATTTGGGTGGTGCCCTTAATGGTTGTGTTGGGGAAAATAACAGTGTCACGACCAATTTCAACGCCTGCGTCAACGTATGTGGTCCGCGGGTCAACCATGGTTACACCTGTAGCCATTAAGGCATCATTAATACGGCTTTGCATCAAGGTCTGCGCTTGAGCTAATTGAATACGATCATTTACACCTAGTGCCATGCGGTAATCAGGTAAGATACTCGTTGCAACAAACGCATTCTGTTTAATAATAAATTCAATGCAATCAGTTAGATAGTATTCACCTTGCTCATTATTACTATGTAAACCCGCCAGTGAGTTCCGTAGGATTTTGGCGTTAAAAATGTAGGATCCCGTATTTATTTCACACACGCGGCGCTCTTTTGCACTGGCATCTCTTTCTTCTACAATTTTACTAACGTTTCCTTTATCATCTCTGATAATACGTCCGTAGCCTAATGGTTCCGGCACGTGGGCTGTTAGAATGGTGGCTGAAGCATGTGAACTTTGGTGAGTTGCTAGCATGCTTTCCATCATTTCAAATGATAGTAAGGGGGTGTCGCCACATAGAACAAAAACATTACCCTCCTGTGGCAATAACGGCTCCGCTTGCATTACCGCATGTCCAGTGCCCAGCTGTTGTGCTTGTTGGGCATAACGCACCGTTTCCCCAAAAGCAGCTTTTACTTTTTCATCTTTATGACCAACCACAACGATGATATCGTCACAAATGCCACGTACAGCTTTAACCACATGGGCCAACATAGATTGCCCGCAGACGGGATGAAGCACTTTGGGAAGATCAGAGTTCATACGCTTCCCTTCACCCGCGGCCAAAATGACTGCTGCTTGGTTATTCATAGTCTGCCTCCTTCTGCATCTCACATTTATTGTACCCCGTCTGTTCACAGAAAGCTACATTTTTGTAAAGTTCATTAGCCACGACAAAATATTTAAAGCGATATAATTAATACCAGTACAAGAAAGCGGGCCCCTTTCAGTCCCCGCAATGCACGCTTTCAGTACTGGTTACATTAGCCGCTTGCTAACTGCAAGCAATATAATTTAACACCAGTACAAGATAGGCGCGCTCATTCAGTACCCTCACGCACGCTTTCAGTACTGGTTACATTAGCCACTTTACAAACAGTACAAAAAAAACAGGAGCATATATGCTCCGTTATGCTGTAACTAATTCTCTTTCAAGCTCTGTACTGTAGGCCATTAGAACCGCCGATTGAATAATTTCACGCGTTTCAGAAGTAATGGGATGTGCTATGTCTTTAAATTCGCCATCCGGTGTCCGCTTGCTCGGCATTGCGACGAATAACCCATTATTTCCTTCGATTACACGTACATCATGAACAACAAACTGGTTCTCCAAAGTAATGGATACAATGGCTTTCATCTTGCCATCATGATTTATTTTCCGAATTCTGACGTCGGTAACTGTCATGGTAATCACCGCCTTTCTCCGCCATACTTATGATATGGTGATATTTCCACATAAAATTAAAAATTCCTTCTTTTTACTGGGAAAATATTTATAGCTGATAAATATCGTTATGGTAAATTATATCTCGCATTCAGACGAATGTGATAATTATCACATTCGTGAGTCCCCAAGTCCTACTGCAAAGTAGGGTTGAAGGACGCAATTGTAGCTATCGTCTTGGCTGCAAATGCAAACGAGCTAATTCTAAATCCGAGGGTTTATCCACATCTGTACCAATTTCAGCAAATTTCGAAATTACTGCCTGTGCTTGCACAGCAAATAAAGCAGAAAACCGTCTTTCTAAGGCCGCTATGGATAATTGTTTTGTAAGCAGTTTTATTACAAAGCCAAAGCCTAACATTGCCACCAATCGCAAAGGACTTTTACGCAGTGCAAAAATTTTATGCAATCGAGGCAACGCTCTTTCTAAACAAGCAGGATTAACAAGAAATAGATTGCCGCCAGTAAATTCACCCTCGCGTAGTTTTACATAGGTGCGCGTAACTCCAGGAAATCGACGGTCATTATCGATCCGGTTGATAATGGGATAATAAATGTCTGCATCATACGGAATGCAGGAGGTTAATAGGTCTTCGACCGCAGTTGGCGTGAGAAAGGGCACATCGACAGTGCAAACTAGAACATGCTTGCGAGGCTGCAACGCCTCAACGCCGCGCTGAACATTCTCCACGATGGTACTCTCCTCGGCCACAGTCACTATTTGTGTAAACTGTTCCTTGGCAAATGCAAGATCTGCAAGGGGTCCCACGATGGCAATCCGGCCCACCTCTTCCACTTGACGGAGGGCGGTGAGTACATATGTCAACATGGGTTGTCCATGAATTTGCACAAAGGCTTTGTTTTTTACGTTTTCCATTTCCGTCAGTGCCGAGGACTTTGCACCTCCGGCAAGTATAATAACATCAAACACGAGCGGCACCTCCGGTATAATCGTCCTTTTGTGTTTCTGTGAGCCAAACGGGTATACCCCGATGACGTAGAGCTACTACTAACGACATCGCAGCCTGTGCAGTGGTGAAAAGAGCGAAAACAGTGGGTCCACTACCAGACATGATTGCAGCACCTGCTTTAGACATTTCTTCCTTAAGTGCTCTCACGGCGGGATAAAGACGAAATGTTGCCATTTCCAACGTATTGGCTAGACGACTGGCAACACGTTGCGGATCCTGCTTTTCGATGGCATAAATCATACCTTCTATATCATGACTTTGCGCCATCTCCGCTGTTCTGACAGCACCATATACTTCCGCTGTAGCCACTGGGAAACCCGGATTTGCTAGCACCACATGAAAATGAGGACACGGTGCAAGCGCAACTAGTTTTTCGCCACGACCCGTCCCCAGCGCAGTACCCCCTGCCAAACAAAAAGGTACGTCAGAGCCCAATTGAGCCGCTATTTCAGCTAATGGCTGTGGTTCCCAAGGAAGCTGCCACAAACGGATAAGTCCACGTAAGGTGGCAGCAGCATCACTGCTACCACCACCTAAACCCGCCGCAATGGGAATCCTTTTCTCTAGCTCAATGCGGACGCCTTGCGTAACCCCATAATGCTGCTTCAACTTTGTAGCAGCACGCCAGACCAAATTATCTACTCCGGTAGTAAGGCTGGCATGATTGGTGGAGACGCTTATCTCACCGTTTGTTACCTTGGAAAACCCGAGTGTATCATGGAGTGCCAAACTTTGAAAAATCGTTTGCAATGCATGATACCCATCCTGACGTTTTCCCGTTACCATCAATATTAAGTTAATCTTGGCATGTGCCTTTTCAATGATCTGCATTTTCTTTTCCAATTGTCTCATATGCGCACATTATTCGCCGTAAAAAGACGAATTCCTGCTATGAGAGAACTACGGAGTTATCTACTTGTGCCGATTTGTTTTCCATTGCGGCTATCACCATAGAATTTTTATAGTTTTCTCTTGCCCTGATTTGGGCAAGCACAGGTTCAAGTTTTTCATAAAACACAACAATCAGATCACCCGCCACGGCCTGTTGCAGTGCCGCTTGAAAAGCATTCTCTTCCTCTAGAAAGATGGAAATAGCGCTAGAGTTCTTCCCGCTGGCCAGCGCACCACTTTTTAAGAGTGCTGCAACTTCACCTGGCAGGCGGCCACGTAAATCTTCATCTTCTTTAATGAATAGATGATCAAATACTTGAGCTGCAATTTTACCCGCTTCACGTATGAGCTCATCCCCACGATCGCCCGGTACGCCCACCACAGCGAGCGTCCTCCCCGATGCCAGGTGTGTAGCTAGGTCACCTATTTTAGCAAAGCCATCTGGATTATGCCCATAGTCTACCAATACTTTAATCTCCCCCACCTGGTAGAGGTTCGCTCTTCCTGGATTATCTACGGGTGAAGACATGAAATTCCGTAAATATAATCCTGCTTGACGCGGAGATAGGCCATAACCCCAACATGCCGCCAGTGCTGATAATAAATTTTCTACTTGATGGGTGGCACGACCGCCAAATGTCATGGCAAAATCGCGGACACGTCCCACTAAAACAATTCGATTGCCCTGAGCAGCTAACAATGTACCCCGGCGAATAAAGAGTGCCCGCCCGCCTTTACCAAGATGCCGCCGCACAGTTATATTATCTTCCCGTTGGCTAACGTAGACGATTTTTGCCCAAACCTTGGCAGCCAACTCATGTACATGTGGCTCATCTGCGTTTAAAACAACAGTACCACTCTGATAAACGGCCTCTGCCACAAGACTTTTTATATGAACAAGGTCCTCCATTGATTCGATACCGTCTTGACCAAGATGATCTTCTCGTATATTACAAATAACCGCAACATCTGCCCTATCATAACCTAATCCCCCACGCACGATACCACCGCGAGCCGTTTCTAACACGGCTACTTCCACTGCTGGCTGTGCTAAAACAGCTCTAGCAGACATAGGTCCTGTCAAATCACCTGCTTCTATTCGCTGCCCATTATAATAAATACCATCCGTGCAACACATACCCGTATATAGGCCGTGTCGTCGCATTGCATATTCTAACATTCTAGTCGTTGTTGTTTTACCATTGGTCCCTGTGATGCTAAATACAGGAACACGCGTAGGCTGAGTAAGGGGAAAAAGTGCATCAACGATATTTTGCCCCACGTCTCTTGGCGTTCCTTCTGTGGGATACAAATGCATCCGCAACCCAGGCGCCGCGTTTACTTCAATAATGCCACCTTCTTGGTCATTGGGTGCTAAGGCAATACTTTGCATGACGATATCTACTCCAGCAATATCCAAACCGATATATTTAGTCGCAGCCACAGCTTGCTCTATTTGCTGGGGATGAACAAGGTCCGTCACATCGTATGCCGTTCCCCCTGTGGATAGGTTTGCATTGTCGCGCAGAAAGACACGCTGTCCCTTGGGAACAATTGTCTCAAGACTCATGTTTTGCCGCTGCAATACTTCCACAGCAATATGGTCAAGTTTTATTTTTGTTAGCGGTTTTTCATGTTCATCGCCTCGTAATGGATTTTCATTTTCTTGTGCCACCAATTGGCAAATTGTATCATGTCCATTGCCGGTGATATGTGCCGGTAAGCGTTCAGCGGCTGCCGCTAGTTGGCCATTTACAATGAGCAAGCGATAGTGTCTTCCCACAAGGTATGCTTCCACCATCACAGTAGGACTAAAGGTAGCTGCCATGGTGAAAGCTTTTGCTACCTCTTCACTACTTTTTAGATTCAGAGAAACACCTTTACCCTGATTACCGTTATCTGGCTTCATGGCAACAGGAAAGCCAAGTTGCTTGGCTACAGTCACCGCCTCCTGCTGGGAACGAACGACTTCGCCACAGGGAACTGGCAATCCCTGTTGTGCCAATATTTTCTTAGTTAGTGGCTTATTGCATGCAATCTCAGTCGCAATACAACCCGTGGCATCTGTTAGGCTAGCCTGAATTCTTTTTTGATATTTACCTGTCCCTAAACGATATAGACTGCTTCCTTCTTCAAGTTGCTGATACGGAATCTGACGAAGGTTCGCTGCCGCCAGAATGGCCGCCGTACTCGGACCAGGCATAAATTGTTTGATCGTTTGCTTTGCCATAGCCAACGTAGGCGTAATATCCTCACTTTGACCGGCCACGACAGCTTTAACTAGTTTGACTGCCGCTTTGGCTAAAATACGCGCTGCTTGCTCACAACGGTATTCGCTAATGATAACTATAAATCTACCGTCACCCGTATACGTCTTACCATACTCTGTCCCTACACCCACTTGATCCTGTAATTCCAAAAATACATGCTCAACGACATGACCCAAATAGGTCCCTTCTTTAACCCTTTCGATAAAACCACCTGGATAATGCCGAGAACATGTATGTTCCAGCATACCAGGTAAAATTTGTAGCAAACGGTTGGCAAAAGCGGGTTCACAGTCTGTGCAGTAATCTTTGAAAGAATTTAGATCCAGTAGCATTTTCATGACTGGGCGATGACTATATATATTGCGCCCAGGGAAAAAATGCAGGTCCACTATTTTCATTGACTGTACGTCCTCCTTATTTTGCGGGCATACTTACGATACGTTTATACAAATTGAAACGATAATTTTTAGGCAGAATATGCACCTTGACATCAGTAAGCGCCAACGGTTGATCGGGACTTGATTCCGATACATTGGAGTGCGTAACCTGGCGACCATCTAAAATGGTTACAGTTCCAGATCCAGAAACTTCAAATTCGCCGGATTGATCAATTAGTATGGCCGTATCCTCATCAATGCCAACGCCGAGAATATATGGATTATGGGCAACTACTGCCAATAATCGACCAATTCGCCCTCGCTGAGCAAAATGCTGATCCACCACCACATCCTTAAGTAAGCCCAAACCCGGTGCCATCCGGATGGTTTCCTTACTTGGAGTTGCATCATCAAGACCACCGATGAGCATGGTTTCACTCATTACAGATGCACCCGCACTCGTTCCGGCGATGACGGCACCCTGGCGATAGCTTTTCTGCAGGGCACTGCCTAGGGTACTACCACCTAAAATCCCTGTAATTCGCAGTTGGTCTCCTCCTGTGAAAAAAATGCCTGTGCTTTCACTAAAGCTATTATTATATTGGGATTGATTGGCTTCTTCTCTGTTTTGTACGGCTAGAACACGCACATCCTCTGCGCCAAACCCTGTAAAAATACGGCGATATTGTTCTCCAGCATGGGGATCAGAGCTGGCAGTGGAGAGGATAACAATCCTTGCCTTTCTCCCACCGGCCAGAGTAAAAAAGCGTTGCAGAATATCACAATCATCATCTTTATCTTCGGCGCCACCAATAATCACTAGATAACCTCGCTGCTTCTCTACCAATTGACAGCACCCCCAATTTGTCCAAATTTCTAACAACATTAAATAGAATTGCCTTGACAAAGTTATCCTATACAAAGTTATGTTGCAAAAATATGGAGCAGCGTTAGCGTACGACAAAAGAATGGCTACCATTTTTAGTGCACAAAAAGCCATATTATAATCACATTACAACGCGATATTATTAACTAGCCATAGGAAAGCGCGCTTTTGCTGGGCATATACCACTTGCCAGCTACAAGTGATATAATTTCCAACAAAAAAGCACGCATACGCATGCTCTCTTATTTGTAAGTCTTCTTTTCACGTTTCACCCAGAATTTTTAAGAGAAAAGCCAATCACGAAAGCTAGCCATTACGAGCATCAAATGCCGGAATTTCAATGGTAAAGGTGGTACCCTTTCCTAAAGAACTCTCCACATATATTCGACCGCCATGACTCTCTATAATGCGAAAAGAAATGGTAAGACCCAAGCCCGTGCCACTCTCTTTGGAAGTATAGAAAGGATGGAATATTCTTGTCAACTGCTTTTCATCCATCCCACAGCCTGTATCCGTAAATTGAATAATTGCTTTACAATCGCGAGCCATGGTGGAAATCGTTAGTTGTCCCCCTATCGGCATCGCTTGGATTGCGTTTGTCGCGATATTTAGAAACACCTGTTTAATTTGTGCTGGATCAGCCTGCACTAGAGGTAATTGCTCCGCATACCGTTTACGTAGTTTCACATTCTCCAAAAGGGATTTACTTTCAATTAATAAAAATATTTCCTCGAGGATGATATGAACATTAACTTTCTTTAAGCTTGGTGCTGCGGGCTTGGTTAAAAGTAAAAACTCTTTGATGATATAATTAGCTCTGTCAATTTCGTTGATCATTAAGGAACAATACTCATGCCCTTTCATTTCAGGTGAAAATTCTTGAGAAAGCAGTTGTAAAAACCCACGTAACGTAGTCATGGGATTACGAATTTCATGCGCTGTACCCGCCGCCAACTCCGCCACTAAGGAAAACTTTTCTAATTGTAAAAGTTCATCCTGTCCAAGCTTAAATTCCGTTACCTCTTGCAATACCCCAACAGCACCATTAATACGACCATCTTTGCTTAAAAGCGGAGATGCATTAATGGAATAATATTGTGCTGCATCGGCGCAGCCTAGTTGGATTATATGCTGGATATATCTTTTTCCATTTTGTACCGTATCAGCTAGAATTACCTTCAATTTCTGGCCCATAGCCGAATCCCAATGGCCGTCTCCAGGCAGAGCTTCTTGTGCTGTACTGTTAATGTATGTAATTTGATTCGTAGCATCCACGAATATGACTCCTAGTTTTAAATCAGAGAATATTTCATTTCTAAGCTGATTATATTCATTGTCCATTTCCCTATATTCTGTTTTCAGCTCTTCCAATCCGTTTACTACACAATGGTCTTCATTAGTTATATTTTGACGAGCCTGCTTAATGTCGTTGGTTGTAAGTAAATAAGCGAAGGGTTCATCCGTAAAAATTGTGCCTTCAGCTTGTTCTGCTTCCTCATTTTCTTCTAGGTGTACAATCATCACACATGCCTGTGACATGCCCGTACAGGAGGACGAGACGCTGACCTTGCAATAATCAAAGTTCCGAGCAGCTATACTACCGATGATGGAAGAAATAATTTGGCACAATGCAGGATATTTTACGATGATCTGTTTAAAAGGACAACAAATGCTAGTAAGTTCTAGTTTCTTCTTATCGTTTTCGAGGATGCCGCTATAGTGTCCACCCACATCACGTAAAAAGTATAGAATTAAATTTGTAAAATCCTTAGCTTGTAGTTTTCCCTGCCAACCAAAACCGTCTCGATATCGTTGCTCAATAATAAGACTCTGCTTGATGCCTATTTTATGCAAACAAAGTTTAACAAAGGGAGCTGCTATTATATCATTTAACAATGCATAATCTACAAGTATTTCTAAGAGAAAATCTCTTTGTACATCGGAAACCATTGTGCTGAAGCAACCCCCGCCTATAATATTTTTTCCAAGCGCGGCGCATTCGTGATGCCAGGTATGCGGCCACGTTTAGCGATCGACACCCCAGCCACCTCTTTAATATCCATGGTCATATCAATGGCCGATGCACGTGAAATGAAGGAGCCAACCCCAAATGCATCAATTCCAGCGTCCGACAAGGCAGGTAGACGGATTTCGTCTATACCCCCTGAAGCAAAAAGTTTTACGTGAGTAAAGCCGGCCTGATCTAGCCGCGCACGTACCTCCCGGACTAACCCAGGGGTAACACCGCCCCGCTCTCCAGGTGTGTCCAAACGAATACCATGTAAATTTTCGCGCAACGCCGTAGCCAACCTCAAGGCCTCTTCCGCTTCATCTTTAAATGTATCAACTAAAATTACTCGTGGATCATCCGGTGGCATAATACTATGGTATAATTCAGCGACTTCCAGTGTATCTCCCACAACTAACATCACTGCGTGGGGAACTGTTCCCGTAGGCTGTTGCCCTGCTAATTTGGCGCCTAAGATGCAACTACAACCATCAACACCACCCACTATAGCTGCCCGCTCCATCACAGGTGCAACAGCTGGATGAACATGCCTAGCACCAAAACAAAAGACGCTACGGTCTCCTGCCAACTGCTTACAACGTCGAGCAGCAGTGGCCCAGCCGCTAGCGCTCGCCAACATACCTAAAATAGCTGTTTCATAAATACCAAAATCGCTATACCTTCCTTTAATGCGAAGAATAGTTTCTTTTTGTGCAAATTCTGCACCCTCCTTCAAGGCCCAAACTTGCACATTTGTATTCTTAAGTAGGTTGAGCGCTTCTTCGATGCCACACAAGACACCCGCATTACTGGTAAAAATTTCAGCCGTAACCTCCGTATCATTCTTTCCTGCCGCCCGTAATATTTCTAGTGTACGAATAAAATAGATGTCCGTTGTTGCACCTGCTATAATCTCATCATGATTGGCAGAATGCATGGCACGATCCTTTGCCACTTGTAAATGTTTGACATCGTCTAAACTGCGTAATTTTTTCACCATTTTCCCTCCATCATCTGCTACATAATACTTTTATTTTGCCCAAGTGATAGAACTTGATTTTTGATTTTCTTGCTTAACTATTCCACGTAAGGGGTAAAATTCCTTTTTAGCACCCTAAATCTGCCTCTATCTTTTCTTCTTAGTTTTAGCGAGAACATTGAGCGCTTGCTCATTGCAAGCCTTTCAAAACGGAA
>JANKMV010000260.1:0-2001 GCA_024650095.1 Bacillota bacterium
AGTAATTTTACCTTATTTCCGCTTTGTACTTGTGAATATTCAAGGGTATTGTATGTAATTCAACAATTAGGACCTATGCCGTGGGTCTTAATTAACATAGCCAAAAGGTTAAAGCGAAGCTAATCCTACTTTTAATTGGCTATGCCTTGAAACATTTTATCAATTTTCTTTGCTGAATCATCCAACATCTCCTGATTAAGATGCTGATAAATGTCCATTGTGAAGGCTGTTGAATGGTGCCCCAATATTTCCGAAATGGTCTTTATATCTACCCCGGAATTATAGGCTAATTCTGTGAAGGTGTGGCGAAGGGAGTGTATCCCCATGTGAGGTAGCTCCGCCTTCTTTAGCATTTGCTCATAGTACCGATTAAATGCCCGTGGATCAATTGGTTTGCCTTCCTCAGTGCAGAATATCAGCCCATCATCCTGATATGATTTCTCGGCTTGCTTTTTTTCCCATAATTGCTGTGTACCGTGGTTCTCTAGTTCCTTTATCATGGAATCAGTCAGCCCAACTATCCGTGTCTTGCCGTTTTTTGGCTTCTGGAAGCCTAATCCTTCTTTTGGTATCCTAACTAAATTCCTGTTCACGGTCAGTGTTTTTGTGGAGTAGTTAATATCAGTCCATTTTAGCCCTAACAGTTCGCCCCTACGTAACCCGGTCTGTAGTGCTAATTGAATTAGTGTATTGTGACGGGTCTGATTGGTTATATCAAGTAGTTTCTTTAAATCCTCTGCAGTAAGGACCTTTAATTTCTTGTTCTCATTTCCATTGCTCTTAGCAGGGAGCTTTACCCCGTCACAAGGATTATATGCCAGTTTCCGGGTCTTTACTGCATGTTCCAGTGAAGCATGAATTACTGTGTAAATGTACCTGACTGACCGGGAGGAGAGCTTGCCTTTCTGACCGTCAACCCTTGCTCCGTCTTGCTGTTTCTCCCGTAGTAGTTTCTGGACATGGTCAGCCTGAACCTTTTGAAGTTTCACATCACCTAATGCGGGCTTAATATGCTTCCTGACTTGTGTTTCATAGCTAGCCCATGTGGTAGCCCTAATGGAATCTTTCATGTAGTCATTTAGCCATGTGTCCAGCCATTCCCCGTATGTCATTTTAGAAATATCGGTCTGTATGCCCTTTTCAGTGTTTATGATAAATTTCTTATATTCGGCTTCACATTCTTTGGGGGATTTGCCGTAGAAGTCTTTTCTCTTGTAATTCCCGTCTGCCCCTTTGCCTAGAGATACAGTAAGGACATAGCGACCGTCTTTTCTTGCTCTCGCTTTTGGCATTTTGTTTTCACTCCGTTTCCCCCGTTTTGTAAATTATCCTGTGTTTTTCTTGTAACATGGGGGAGGAGTTCCCCGCAGTCACTTGATTATATATCTTGTGGTATACCAAAAAGCCCATATGCTATCGGGCTTTTTGGGGTAGTGACTAAAATTAGACTAAAATAATCGATCACTAAATGGCTTCAAGTTCTTCAAACCATTTTAGAAATTGCTCATATTTTACTCTGATAGCCCGCCCAACAGTATAGCAGGGGAATCCATTCGCCTGCCTATCCCCGGCAATTTTATACGCGGTAGCTCTACTAACTCCCATTAAATTGCCTGCCTCTTCTACGGTTATTGTTAGTCGTTGCTGTATCAATCTGTTTCCCCCCTTTCGTTGCTGTAATATTACTTAACTATTTATAACCCCAAGTTTTTGTAGACGTCTGCCTGATTACTAGTCAGACGTTTTTTCATTCAATCTTACTTTCCAACCACTCAATCAAGGCTACTCGTGGGATGCGGATAGCACGTCCGAACCGCACGCTCTTGATTTCTCCGGTTCTAATTAAGTGGTAGCAAGTAGACCGGGAGATTTTTAGCGTTTTCCACGTTTCTTTCGGAGTTAAAAGGATGCTGTAAATCTTTTCGTCTTCTTTTTTGCATTTAGCACTTTCTTGGCTCATAGGGCACCTCCATTGATCATCCAGTGTTGCTAGATGTCTAC
>JANKMV010000260.1:2011-3676 GCA_024650095.1 Bacillota bacterium
ATTATAGAATGGAGGCTGAATTAGCTCAAAAAGAGAGCTCCGGAGACAACGGTGAAGCCTAAAGATTAAAGCTTTTATTAGTGAGAAAACGTAACGATAAATCTGTAAGCTCCGGAGAGAATTTAGGAGGATATTTAATGCATGAGATCTCATTTCAGATGAATCAACGTAAGGAAACTCTATTGAATGCGTATGGTGAGACGAAAGAACGTGACCTTCTTTACGTGACTAGTACCTTTCTGCGTTGCTTTTACCCCCTTTTGAAGAGTTGTCAGACCGGTGAATTTCCTGATTCTGGCGAAGTGCATAAGCGCTATAATTTATTCTTAAGAATTTTTAAATGCTTCTATGGCCGAATAGAAGCTGGCACCGGAATATTACATAGGGGTGCCGAGGTAAGTGAACTTGCCTCTGAGGAATATGGGCTAACCATGGAATTATTTTCTGAGCAAAAGCCTGAGAGCATAATATTTTACGCATCGCAAATTGTAAATGATAAAATGCAAGATCACTTAGCTGCTTCAGTTTGGTTAGAAAGCATTTTGATGTATTGTGCAATTTACTATTGGCTGGCACCTAAAGTCGTAGGAAAAAACAAATGTAAGGGCGAAAATACTGACACAGTTGAGTTACGTCGCAAACCAAGCGAGATGGTTGCGGACATGGAATTATCGACGTTTAATAAGGACTCAAAGGAAAATAAAATTATCCATGCGGCTTTAGACATAATAAAAGGGGCACCTAGGGAGAAACCTTTCAGTCATATAACAATAAATCCAGAATATCTGCCTACATGCCCCTTTACGCCACCATTGCTTGGTGAGTTGCTCGCTGGAATTAACTCGTACAGAATTAAAGCGGTACAAATGGATTTAGATTTACGTTATCCAAAGATAACAAGAAAAGCGGATCTGTTTCAGGTACCACATGATCAATGGATGAAGATGCGACCGAACAGTATACACGGAGTGAAATATAAAGTACAAATATTATTACAGCTTGCTTGGCTCGAGATATTGCATGCTATTGAACATGATATCTACGTCAATACCTGTGAGTTCTGTGGTAAGGCGTTATTACTTCATAAGCAATACAGTAAAAAATTATGCAGTAGGAAAAAGTGTAAAAAAATGTACGATCATCAGCAGAGTATAATCAGGAAAGAAAGAAACAAACAAAAGCTATATCAGTCTAAAAAAAGAAAAGATGAAGTGGTATGGCGCGAAGAAGAGGGGGCTGTTTAACCAGCCCCACAGCTAATATTCTTCCGGTAACAAATACGTCACCATACTGCCATCATCGATTACCCAAAACTTTTCGCCATTAAAGACCGCCGCCTGAAAGTAATCGGCGCCTTCTTCAGATTCAACTCTTTGGCCTATTATTTTTACAAGCGCCTGAATGGCTACTTGGGATTCATTAGGGCTAAATTTTTCAATAAATCCCCTAGCCATAACGAGTTGCCCTGTAAACGTTGCTTTTGTTGATTCCTCCTGCGGTAATAATTGCACATCATTAGGGAACATTTTTGTCACTCTCCTTTTAAAGTAGGCCTTTTTCACGAAGGCTAACGTACCCTTGATTGCCGATGATGATGTGATCTAGAATCCGTATCCCAAGTAGTGTGCCGGCTTCTTTCAGTCTTTTTGTTATGTCAACATCTTC
>JANKMV010000261.1 GCA_024650095.1 Bacillota bacterium
CAATCCTAAGAGAAGGCCTATAAATGCTCCCACAAAAGTCGCTCCAACGGCAACAACAATAGAAATCCGTGACCCATATATAATACGACTTAAGAGATCTCTACCAAATTCATCCGTTCCAAAAATATGACCTGGACTTCCTGGTCGCAAATAGGTACTACCCAAACTCAGCTCATTTGGATTATAGGGCGCTAAAACATCTGCAAAAATGACCACAAACAACATGAAGCAAACAATAAACAGACCCAACATGGCCGTTTTATTTCGTTTTATTTTGTTCCAAGCGTTGTTAGAACGTCGCTCCTTTTCCAGCATTGCAGCGTGGGCGTCGCCTCCAAGGCTATTAATTTTCGCATCCATTATGCTCCGCCCCCTTTGCCTTCATAGTTTACTTTAGGATTTATTACCATATAAATTAAGTCAACCGCCAAATTGACAAACACAAAAGCCATAGCTGTAATTAATACTGCACCTTGTACTAACATGTAGTCTCTGTTTTCAATTGCTCCAGTAATGAGGGTACCCATCCCGGGCCAAGAGAATATGGTTTCTGTTAATATCGCACCCGTAAAGGCAGTGGCTAATTGAAGACCTATCACCGTTATCACTGGTGGCAAAGCGTTTTTCAACGCATGTTTGTAAATAACTACACTTTCCGTGAGTCCTCTAGATCTTAAAGATTTAACAAAGTCATTATTGACAACCTCCAACATACTTGAACGAGTGATTCTGGTAAATGTTGCTGTCGGTATCGTTGCCAAACATGCTACCGGGAGAATCATATGACGAATTACATCCCACAACCCATTGCTTAAAGACCCCATTCCAAGAGACGGCAGTAATCCAAAATTTACGCTGAACACCAATACCAACATGAGTCCCAGCCAAAAGATTGGCATGGATACCCCTACCAGAGCAAGAACCATGGCAATGTAGTCAAAAACACTATACTGTTTGATGGCAGAAATAATCCCCAATGGAATTGAAATTAAAATTGCAAGAACCAAACTTGTTATGGAGATCAGGAGCGTATTTGGCAGTCTATCCGTAATCAAATCCATTACGGGTTTATTGTAGGAATAAGAGGTGCCAAAATCGCCTTTAACTATATTTTGTAAGTAATCCACATATTGCTTGCCGAGGCTTTCATTCAAGCCCATTTGCTCTTCCATTCTTTCGATTTCCTCCACAGAAGCCTGTGGTCCCAACACTGCAGCCGCGGGGTTCCCTGGTATCATCCTTGTCATAATAAATGTTAATGTCACAACGATAAGTAACGTGGGGATGATTTGTAGAAATCTCTGCAATATCATTTTAAGCATATTTGCGCCACCTTCTATTTACAGTTTAACTATAGCTAAAAGGCTTAAAAGGGTTTAAAACCCTTTTAAGCCCTCGGAAGATTAAATTGATTATGCGGTTATTCCACTTTCCAAACGTTTACTTCCTCGTTCACTAGGAATATGCTTCCATCTGCTCTTTGAACCAATCCTTGGACTTTCGGTGAAACACCCCATGTGACATTCTCGTTGGAGTAAAATATTCCCGGTCTGTCCGCAATGATGTTTTTGACAGCTTGGCTGTAAAGTTCAGCTCTTTCATCTTGGTCTGTTATTACCAATGCTTCATCTAGTAATCGATCTACTTCTGAATTATTGTATCCTTGGCCGTTACCAAGAGAGCCAATTGCTTCGGAATGGAATATTTTATCCAAGAAAAAGAAAGGATCTGGGTACCATGTCCAAGACATGGCAAAAATCTCTGCATTTCCTTTTGAGGCAATTTCACTGAAGGTTCCCCATTCAGATGTCATGATTTCAACGTCTACATTTAGGCTTGTCTTCCAATACTGTTGTACGATTGTAGCCATTTTCACACGAGCTGGTGTATTTGAAATATACAGTTTCGTGCTGAATCCATCTGGATATCCAGCTTCAGTCAACAAAGCTTTGGCTGCTTCTGGATCGTAGGTTGGTACGTCTGCCTCGATAGATGCATCGTATCCCCATGAACCTGGAGGTAGTGGCAATTTTGCTGGTTGCGCTTCATCGTACTGGTAAATCCCTTTTACAAGCTCTTCCGTATCAACTGCCTTAATCAATGCTTCCCGAACTTTAATATCCGAAGTCGGTCCTGTCATTTGATTAAAATAAATGTATGCAAAGTGAAGACCGGGCGTTTCCAAAAGTTCTACCGTTGCGTCATCGCGAATGATCTTTACCGCTTCACCTGTTAGGTTCTGTGCAAAATCAATCTCTCCGGTACGAAGTGCGTTTGCATTCTGACTCATATCTGCAATGACCTTGAAAACTACACTATCAAGGTGAGGTTTTTGTGCCCAGTAGTCCTCATTCTTCACTAATACTGCTTCTTCGTCTAACTTAAATTCTTCCAACATAAACGGACCAGAACCAATGAGATTGTTTCCAAAATCATCGCCCCATCCGTCAACTTCTTCTTTTGGAACGATAATATTCCCAGAGTTAGTTAAAGCCGTTAGGAATACAGCACTTGGCTCTGGAAGGTGGACTATTACTTCGAAATCATTGACAACTTCTACAGAGTCAATCATGTCCAAACGATTCATAGCAGATAATTGATTGGAACGTTCCAATGAATACTTAATGTCTTCTGCTACTACTTGTCTTCCATCCTGGTACTCACCGGGGTGGAAATATGCATTCTCTCTTAACTTAAATGTATATGCCTTGGCATCTTCGCTAACAGTCCACGAAAGGGCAATGGCTGGGACGATTTCAGACAAGTCCATACTGTAGGCCACCAAAGTATCTCCGACGTTTTGAATAATTTGAGACTCGTAGGTTCCCGTATATTTAACAGGATCCAAGTTTTTGGGTGATGCTGACAACGCGATTGTCAATGTCCCGCCATCTTGTGGTTCTCCAATTACTCCGTTTCCTTCAGGTGGAGTTGTTTCGTCGTTATCATCTGAATTACCGCCAGAACAACCCACCAAGATCATTCCAATAATTAAAACAAAACTTATTAGAATCATCATCTTTCTCTTTTGCATTGTTTCACCTCTTAATATATTTATTTGTTTTATCATATGACAGTTTGTAATACGTGTCAATAATAATCGTTTTTTATATATAGCTGTCAGCTGTCAATATTGTACATGAAAATTAGTTAATTACAAAGGCAATTAATAAATAGTATCATTGGTGTATAAATTATAGTCCTTACATCAAAGGAGAAGAGCGCTTTAGTGTATAACAATAATAATTATCTGCAACTTATTTCGGTGTGTTTGTGTCTAACAGTGGAAGGAAGGATGGATGTTTAGTGAGAAAAATAGAAAAAAGTTACCTTGTTGGACTATTCTTTATAATGACGGGGGTTTTTCTGCCCTGGTTTCGTTTGATGGAATATCAATCGAGTGCCCCCGCAATTCGACTCGTAGCCGTCGCTACTATCTCCGGACATACACTACTATTTGGCTGGATAATTTTTATTGTTGCCCTAGCAATGGTTAGTGTGTTCTTTTTAGAGCCACCGTTTAAAAATGAGATCAGAATACTAGCGGCTCACAGGTTTAGTCTCGCTTTTATCTTAGTACTTTTAGTAATCGGTGGGATTATACCTCCTTTGACCGAGCACCTAGTTAATCCACATATCGGACTCTTGGTTGTTTTTATTGGCTGGATCTTAAC
>JANKMV010000262.1 GCA_024650095.1 Bacillota bacterium
ACCCCGTACATCTAAACTATAAGGAACGCTCATAACCGATGCCTCCTTTCTGACTAGTCCCTGCTTTATAATAGACCCGTCGTAGAATTAATTGGGGAACGGTTACCATCCACCCTCATTTTAACGTTAACTTCCTTTTCACTCGCTTTAATATTAGCCATTGTTATTGGTACATATGCTGCTTGCCGCCAACACTCTTGGTTAGATCGCATGGTGTGTACCGTTTCATTGGTAGGTATTTCGGTGCCTAGTTTTTGGTTTGGAATTGTTCTAATTTTACTCTTTGCCTATCGTTATCCAGTTTTCCCCTCTGTGGGCATGCGGACACCCGGCGATGGGAGTATGCTCGATATACTACAACATATGGTCTTGCCCCTTGTGGTGATGGTGCTGGGTAGCTTTGCACACTACGTCCGCTATGTGCGTAGTGCGGTTTTAGATGTACTGGAACAGGATTACGTACGAGCAGCTAAATCGAGAGGGTTAGCCCAGCGTGCCATCCTCTACCTCCATGTATTACCCAATGCGGCTATCCCCATCGTCACGGTGGCTGCCTTGTCCCTACCCATGCTATTTACCGGGGCCATGGTGGCGGAATATGTTTTTGCCTGGCCCGGTCTTGGACGATGGATCATTACTTCTACTATGGCACGAGATTATCCCGTTATCATGACCGTAAATTTGTATACTGCTTCACTGGTGGCACTGGCAAACTTTTTCGCGGATGCATTGTATCTATTTATTGATCCCAGACTCAGGGTGAAAATGTAATGGGGAGTGGATTGTAAGATGCAAAAGAAAAATAATTCGCTTTTCATTGGCATGTTGCTTATTCTTATGCTTGTTGCGTTAGCCTTGTTAGCGCCGCTTGTGGCCACTCACGACCCGTACGTTACTCAAGCTGATAATTGGTTACAAGCACCCAGTGCAGTTCATTATTTTGGCACGGACCGTCTGGGGCGTGATATTTTTAGTCGGGTTCTATTTGGTGCGCGTATTTCGTTAGCGGTGGGAACGCTCGCCACTTTTCTTTCCGTCGGCATTGGCACCCTCTTAGGCCTTGTCGCCAGCTACTATGGTGGCCTTGTGGATGCATTAATTATGCGCTTTACAGATATCGTGTTGGTCTTTCCAACACTACTGTTAGTTCTTACCTTGGTAGCTATCTTTGAACCCGCTTTGTGGTTGGTGATCTTAGTCATTGGTGGTACCGGTTGGCCTGGTGTGGCTCGCTTGGTACGAGGTGAAGTGCTACGTCTCCGTGATAAAGAGTTTGTAGCTTCGGCTCGCCTCTTGGGTGCAAGAAATAGACGTATTGTTTTTCGCCACTTGTTACCCAATGCTGTAGGTCCAGTGCTTGTGGCTGCCACTCTTTGTGTGCCTGCCGCCGTGATGACCGAAGCTGGGCTGAGCTATTTGGGACTTGGCGTGCAGCCCCCCATGCCTACCTGGGGAAATATGCTACGCGATGCACAGCTGTATCTGCGCTATGCCTGGTGGTATGCATTTTTCCCTGGCCTCTTTATCTTCATCACAGTTTTTAGCTTCCATCTTACAGGTGAAGGATTGCGGCAAGTGTTGGGGTTAAACAAGTCAGCACGGAGGAGCAGGCGTGCTTGAAATCAAGGGATTAAAAATTGCTTTTCTAGAGCAAGACAAATCGGTCTGGGTGGTAAAGAATAGTTCCTTTTCCATGGCAGCGGGAGAAGTGCTGGGCATCGTGGGCGAATCCGGGAGTGGCAAAAGTATGACGGCTTTAGCCATAACCGGTTTGCTTCCGTCCACTGCGCTAGTGCAGGGAGAAATGATCTTTAAAGAAAAGAAAATGAACTTTGCACAAACTGCAGCGTGGCAAAATTTGCGAGGTTCTGAAATGGGCATCGTCTTTCAAGATCCTGCTGCCAGTTTAAATCCCATATTTTCAGTGGGCAAAGCAGTGCAGGAGGTGCTTCGCCTTCATAAGAATCTCTCGCAGCGCGAGGCGAAAAAAGAGACAGAGAGACTCTTTACCGCGCTTGGTATACTGCCCGCTTCATCAAGGGTGAATCAATATCCACATCAATTAAGCGGTGGTCAAAAGCAAAGAGTGATGTTGGCAGCAGCCATTTCCTGTAAGCCTGCGCTGCTTGTGGCCGATGAACCAACCACAGCCTTGGATGTTACGGTACAAGCACAAATACTAAAACTACTTCAAGCTTATGTTGAAACAGAGCAAGCAGCCCTTTTATTAATTTCACATGATTTAGGTGTTATTGCCCAACTGGCAAATCGGGTCTTAGTCATGTGTGAAGGCTACATCGTGGAAGAAGCATCCGTATATGAATTATTTAAAGAGCCCCATCATCCTTACACTCAGCTGTTACTGGCGTCCCTACCTCGATTAGATCGTACTCTAACTCAACCCATTGTACGTGAAGAACTCCTGCTGCAGGGAAATGGTTGCGTCTTTGCCAGCCGTTGTATGCGCTGTCAAAGCAAATGCTTACAAAGCAATCCTTCACCAAGGGTCATCTCCCCCGGTCGAAGTGTGCGGTGCCACTTTGCTCATTGTAAAACGAAATAAACGTGTCTGTCAGTAAGCAAATGTGAAGAGGGAACTTATGAATACAGTGATGCTACAAGTAAAAAATATCGCCTATACCTTTAGCTCTGGGGGAGAAAATGTTGCTGCCGTTGATGGCGTTTCATTTGCCGTAGACAGTGGCGATGCCTTGGGGTTAGTGGGTGAGTCGGGTTCAGGCAAAAGTACGCTGGGAAGGTGTATTGCGGGCCTCCTATTGCCTCACCGGGGGTGTATTCTTTACGATGGTCAGCTTATAGTGGGTCACACTCATACAGACATACAACTTGTCTTTCAGGATAGTTCAGCGGCCCTTAATCCTCGCATGAAAGTGGAAGCATTGGTGGAAGAAGGACTCATTATTCAGCAACAGACTATGCCAAAGCCGGAAAGACGGGCAAGAGTGAAAAACATGTTGCAGTCAGTTGGGCTACAGGCCGCATTACTTGCTCGTTTTCCCCACGAACTTAGTGGTGGTCAGCGGCAGCGCGTGGCATTGGCGAGAACATTAATTCTTAATCCCCGCTTACTCATCCTCGATGAACCTGTTTCGTCTTTAGATGTTACAGCAGGGGCGCGCTTGCTTGCTTTACTAAACGAAGTAAAAGCTAAACATAACATTGCTTATATTTTAATCTCCCATGATTTGGCGGTCATAAGACAAATTTGTCAGCGAGTTGCCGTTATGTATGCGGGGAAATTGGTGGAGGTGGGGGATGTGGCCACGGTCTTTTCCAAGCCACGTCATTTTTATACAAAAATGCTTTTTGCGGCACACCCTGTGCCTGATCCCACCCAAAGATATATTGCCCAAGTGCGGGGTGAACCTGCCGATCCCACATCGTTTCCTTCTGGGTGCCGCTTTCATCCCCGTTGTATTGTGGCGGATGAGCGATGTCGACGCGTTCCTCCTGGCTTTATCACTCTAACAAAGGAACACCGGGTAGCCTGTCACAAAGCCTTACTGTGACCAGAAAAGCGCGCTCATATAGTTCCACTACCGCGCGCTTTTCGGTACTGGTTACCTTAGCCGCTTGCTAACTGCAAGCGGGATACTGGTCACGATAGGTGGCATAAAGCTTGGATGAATGGTTTCAGGTAGATCAACC
>JANKMV010000263.1:0-734 GCA_024650095.1 Bacillota bacterium
CGGTATGGCACGGGAAAAAAGCATTACCTCGAAGCGGTTGCTGCTCAGCGAAAACAGGCTCTTTAATCCCAATATATTTCTCGGGGTCAAGGATGTCTTCGCCAGGAAAGGTCTTTATGCCACCATGCTCGCAGTGCTGGTTATTTCTGCCTTTATCATGATTGTTCCGCAAAACCTCTACAACACCATTTCTTCAAAAAATTTTATTACTTATATGGGCATCGGTAGGTGCGATCTTCGTATCGATATCCAGCAGACCGACAATATTGCTGAAAAGACCGTTGAAGTAGCTAAAAGGATAGAGAAAGACGGTGATATTGCCAGTTATGCTCTGCTGACCACTAAAACATATGTTGTAATCATGGAAGACGGCTCAAAAGAAAGGCTTAAAATAGAACTCGGCGACCACTATCAGTTTCCCCTGGAATATAACGAAGGCAGCGCACCCGTTGCCGAATACGAGGTTGCCTTGTCGGGAATCAATGCAAGGGAGTTGAAAAAGGTTACAGGTGATCCTATTTCTCTGCTTATAAACGGCGAAGAGAAGAACTTTACGATTAGCGGAGTTTATTCCGATGTAACAAACGGCGGGAAAACGGCCAAAGCTGCTTTTGCCGACGATACCGCAGAAACGATGTGGAGCATTATCAATATAGAACTTGCAGATGCTTCCACTATCGAGAGCAAGGCACAAGTATATTCAAGATGTTACGAATCCGGCACTACTTGATGAT
>JANKMV010000263.1:744-1400 GCA_024650095.1 Bacillota bacterium
GAGAGCAAGGCACAAGAATATCAGGACAGCTTTGGTTTTGCCAAGGTTTCAGCCATTGATGAATATGTGCTGCAGACTTTTGGCTCTACCATAAGTTCTGTTGGCAAAGCTGCTTATGCTGCAGCCGTCATCGCCATATTCATATGTATGCTGGTAACCCTGCTTTTTATGAAAATGCTGGTCACCAAAGATCGTTACTCTATCGCAATAATGAAGGCTATCGGTTATACAACCCTGGATATCAGGATGCAGTTTGCGTCACGCTCAGTATTTGTGCTGCTCGTGGGAGCGGTTACCGGCACACTACTGGCAAATACCCTGGGGCAATCACTGGCTGGACAGGCGATTGCTTATGTTGGAGCTTCCTCATTTTCTTTTACAAACAACCCGGTTTTATCTTACCTGCTAAGCCCGCTGCTGATGTTAAGTTTCGTAATAATGGCAACAGTTGTTGGAACAGCAGGAGTAGGACAGATTAAAATATCAGAAAATATAAAGGAGTAGGCTGATGAAAAAAATTATAATGGCTGAAAATATCATTAAATCATTCGGTGTGGGTAGTGAAAACCGCAATGTTCTTGACAGTGTTTCGGTAAATGTTGTTGAGGGTGAGTTTGTTGCAGTCATGGGCCCTTCAGGGTCTGGGAAAACCACCC
>JANKMV010000263.1:1410-3652 GCA_024650095.1 Bacillota bacterium
AAGCGAAAAAGAGATGGCCGATCTCAGGAGAATAAAGATGGGCTTTGTTTTTCAGCAGCCAACCATGCTGAAGAATCTGAATATCTTAGATAACATTGTCCTCCCCTCGATGCGAGACAACAAAAAAAAAGGATCAAAAATATCAGTTAACGCCAAAACGCTGATGGGAAAAGTGGGTATTACCGAGCTGGAGAACCGTGACATTACCCAGGTTTCCGGGGGGCAGCTTCAACGCGCGGGTATCTGCCGCGCCCTGATTAACAGCCCCAAAATCGTTTTCGGGGATGAACCGACCGGGGCGCTTAACTCAAAAACTTCACAGGAAATCATGGAGATCTTCTCGGAACTTAATCGGGAAGGGATCACTATTATGTTTGTGACCCACGATGCCACGGTGGCAGCACAAGCCGAGCGTATCTTGTTCATGATTGATGGTAAGATTGTCAGTGAAGTGCATCTTCCCAAGTTTGATGGTTCAGAGTTGGAAGTGAGAATTGAAAAGGTCAGGGGAGAAATGCGGAAAGTAGGAATTTGACAACTCTGCGGAATGACAATTCTATCAAGCAAGATTAAGAATATGGACATGATAGAATATAAATATTTTTATAATTAAAATGATTGGATGATTTTGAGATTTGATACAACTTGTTTATTAAATAAACTAACTCTTTTTCAGGAGGGAAATAATGAAAGAATTTAAAAAAATGACTACATACTTTTTAGCATCTGCAACTTCATTTTATCTTTTTCCATTGATCGCCAATTCCACAGGAAGTTTCATGGTTATTTTATTAGTAATTATACCGTTAACTTGCTTTGCCATATCTTTTATATACGGTTTCAAAAATGGATGGAATCTATTTTTTTCGATAGCTATAGGTATTCTTTTTATCCCTGCAATTTTTATTTATTTCAATAGTACTGCTTGGGTTTATATTGTCGGTTATTCAATAATATCATCAGCAGGAGTTTTTGTAGGCAAAACTATCAAGAATAAATAAAGTTTAGAAGCTTACTCTTTTTGCTCATGTGATCCACTCCCTTTAAGCTAGTTTATCATATTCCTGACTATCTTAAGACTTGGACTAACTTTCCGGGGAGCAGGTCACATTATTCAGTAGAGGCAAGGGGAGTATTTAGGGTGCTGAACAACCTAATTATAATAGTATTAGGCAGTATAGCGCTACTAGGTGCAGCAATAGCCGAAACTTTTTTTCTGGTAGGGTAGAGAAATGATTAGTCAAGGTGTTTATAGAGAAAGGGGTGCAATAGTGACACTCAGTATACAGCGAGTTGGGAAACGTTACAAAAATGGATTTTGGGGCATTAAAGAAATTGACTTAGAATTGAATCATGGCGTATTCGGGTTGCTCGGTCCAAACGGAGCGGGAAAAACAAGCCTACTTAGAATTATAGCAACCATTACACAGCCTACTACCGGGAAAATTATCTGGAATGATACAGATATTTGTAAAAATCCTCAACAAATAAGAAAAGTGTTGGGTTATTTGCCCCAAGATTTTGGCGTATACCCAAATTTAAGCCCCATTGATTTTTTAGAATACATGGCAGCCATCAAAGGAATTTATGGTTCGGCAGCCAGGAGCAGGATTGATGAACTCATTCACCAACTAAACTTAGTTGATGTGCAAAATAGGCCAATCAGCAAAATATCTGGCGGCATGAAGCAACGGGTAGGCATAGCCCAGGCATTGCTAAACAACCCAAAGGTGTTAATTGTTGATGAGCCTACGGTTGGATTGGACCCGGAAGAAAGAATCAGGTTCAGAAATCTTTTGTCCGATCTTGCCGGTGATAGAATTGTCATCTTTTCTACCCATATTGTCTCGGATATAGAGGCCATAGCCGGCAAAATAGCAATTGTATCTCAGGGGAGTCTGCTGATTCAAGCACCTCCTGAGGTACTGCTCGGAGAACTATCGGGTATGGTGTGGGAGTTGGTGGTGCCCGGCAGTGAATTCCAGAGTCTACAGCAAAAATGCATTGTCAGTGGCACAGTTCGTACTACTGATGGTGTAAGGGTTCGTATTGTAAGTGATAACTCACCGGGAACTGGAGCTCATAATGTGGAGCCTACCCTTGAAGATGCTTATCTCCATACTATATCCGAGCATAAAGTGGAGATGAAGGCATGAAAGCGATTCAATCCGTATTGGAGATTATGAAAGCTGATTTGCGAAATCGCACCAAAAGGAATAGCTTTTGGGTTATTATAGCCATG
>JANKMV010000264.1 GCA_024650095.1 Bacillota bacterium
AGTCGAGGGTTAGGCTGAATATGATTCAATGGCATTTCATCTTGCTAATTTTACCATCCATAAACACCTGGGCGTTTTTAACGTAGTGCAGCTAGTAGGAAGAGTGCACCGAAAAATAGAAAGAGAATTGCACTGCCCAGCTTAATGGTACGTGCAGGTAAGCGTGATAGAAAGCGTGAACCTAAATATGCTGCAGCACTGTGATTAACAGTTTGACCTGCCATGGCGCCTAGAAAGACAGCAAGGGGAGCATTGTAGGCTGCGGTTAAGGCAATGGCAGTCAATTGCGTCTTGTCTCCCAGTTCTGCCAAAAAGACCATAATGAAGGTCTGTAGCGTTATACCGCGGCGCGATGTCTTAATTTCTTCATTCTCTTCATCTTTTTTCAAAAAAAGCCAGATGCCGATGATGAGAAAGAAGAGGCCACTAGCAAGTAGCGTAACAAACTCGGGAAATAGATTGGCCAGAAAATCACCCAAAAGTACGG
Organism: Bacillota bacterium; assembly: GCA_024650095.1. Lineage (GTDB taxonomy): Bacteria > Bacillota > Dethiobacteria > Dethiobacterales > Dethiobacteraceae > JANKMV01. Next base: position 488 of record JANKMV010000264.1, read on the forward strand.
CTAGCCCCGTAATGGCAGCGAGTGCGCTTAATGAACCTGCCAACACATGTAAGGGAGGATAACGCGTTGATAATGTTAGTGTCACCAGTTGTGTCTTATCCCCCATTTCAGCAAATAAGGTTGCCAAAAAAGAAACAAAAAAAGCCGTCACGTAGCATCACATCCTATCTATTCAACGTAATTACTTGTAGATAATCTTCTACTATAGGAGTAAGGAACCCCTAGTAGTATACCACAAATTGCTAGTTCTTACTTGCATTATCATATTGGGGAGGGTATACTATGATTACAAATATACCAAAAACCATGGAAGGGCAGTAGTAGCCATTTCCGACCTTAACAGAGAGCCGGTGGTGCTGTGAACCGGCAAGGCGGTAGGTGAATTCCAGCCTGGAGGTGAATGGGCGAAAAAGAGTAGCTCATTCCGTTATGCACGTTACGCACTTGAGGGGGCCAAATGATGATTGGTCAACCAGGGTGGCACCGCGATTAAACTCGTCCCTGTAGGGAGGAGTTTTTATTATTCTTCCGTTAATTATAGAGCTTGCTCTTAGCAAGCGACTACATAGCGATCAAGAACGTAATTATTAAGGAGGATTAGCAATGCTCGACTTAAAATTTGTCCGTGAAAACTTGGATGTAGTCCGTCAAGCATTACACGATAAGGGCGAAGAATCTACCATTGATAGCTTTGCTACGGTGGATGAAAAACGACGGGATCTACTACGGGAAGTGGAACAGTTAAAGAATAAGCGCAATACCGTTTCCGAAGATGTGGCCCGTATGAAGCGTGCCAAAGAAGATGCCACTGCAGTCATCGCTGAGATGCGCACTGTTTCCCAAAGGATAAAGGAACTAGACCAGAAACTCAGAGAAGTAGAAAACGATTTACAGAATATACTGCTGACACTACCCAATATACCCGACCCCTCCGTTCCTGTAGGGCAAAGTGAAGATGATAATGTGCCCATCCGTCATGTAGGGACCGTACCTTCGTTCTCCTTCTCACCGCAAGCCCATTGGGATATTGCCACGAAGTTAGAGATCATAGATTTTGAACGCGCCGGTAAAGTCACCGGAGCACGCTTTGCTTTCTATAAAGGACAAGGCGCCCTCCTAGAGCGGGCATTGATTAATTTTATGCTTGATTTGCATACCACAGAACATGGTTATACAGAAATTTTTCCACCATTTATGGTACACCGAGACAGTATGGTGGGCACCGGACAGTTACCTAAGTTTGAAGAAGATGCTTTCCGCGTAGCCAACACAGATTATTTTCTCATTCCCACCGCGGAAGTACCCGTTACCAATATGCACAGAAATGAAATTTTAACGGAAGAGGAACTGCCACACTACTATGCCGCCTATAGTGCTTGCTTCCGAGCCGAGGCAGGTGCACATGGTCGCGACACAAGGGGTTTAATTCGCCAACATCAATTCAACAAAGTGGAATTGGTTAAATTTGTACGGCCGGAAGACTCCATGGCAGAATTGGAGAGCCTAACACAGCATGCAGAAGAAGTATTAAGGCGATTAGGATTACCCTATCGAACCGTCTCAATGTGTACCGCTGACCTTGGCTTTGCCGCAGCGAAGAAATATGATTTAGAAGTCTGGCTGCCGTCATTTAACACCTATCGTGAAATATCGTCTTGCAGTAATTTTGGTGATTTTCAAGCTCGCCGAGCCGCTATCCGTTTTCGCCGTAACCAGGGTGGAAAAGCGGAGTTTGTTCACACCATCAATGGTTCCGGTGTCGCCATCGGTCGCACCGTCGCTGCCATCCTCGAAAACTATCAACAGGAGGATGGCACTGTAGAAGTACCCGAAGTTCTGCGCCCCTATATGGCCAGCCTAAAGAGTGGTTATATTGGCAAATAGCAACAACGGAAGCCTTGTTGACAAAGCATTTTGCCCTGTGTTATACTAGTTTATACGCCCGGAGGGGTGTCCGAGCGGTTTAAGGAGCTGGTCTTGAAAACCAGTGACTCGAAAGAGCCGTGGGTTCGAATCCCACCCCCTCCGCCATATTAATTTGGCGGAGCCAAAGAGAATAATTTTCCGGAGAGATGGCCGAGTCGGTCGAAGGCGGTCGCCTGCTAAGCGATTAAGCGGGTCTAAACCCCGCTTCGAGGGTTCGAATCCCTCTCTCTCCGCCATACATAAACAGCAAGGATCACATATATGTGGTCCTGTTTTTATTGCTTAACGCGCTATTATCATAGTTAATGATTACAGATTTCCCCTTCCTTTATAGTGATTAGCTATAGTGATTAGCCTTCAAATGTACGCAGTTATATGAGTAACAAAAAATGGATTCTGCGAAAGACTTGCTTTATCATGTGGGTTATGTTAGTATAATATAGTCATACGCGCCCGTAGCTCAGCTGGATAGAGTAACTGACTACGAATCAGGAGGTCGGAGGTTCGAATCCTCCCGGGCGCGCCACTATTGTCGTACGATGCCAATGCACAATGCATTGGCATTTATAATATAAGGTGAGGATACTGTTGACAGATCAGTCTTTCATGCGCGAAGCGCTCAGTGAAGCAAAAATTGCATTTGCCAAGGGTGAAATTCCCATCGGTGCTGTGATTGTGCGAAAGGGTCAAATCATTGCCCGCAGTCACAACCGTCGTGAAGAGCTCGCTGACCCCACCGCCCATGCAGAGATCCTCGTTATGCGAGAGGCGGGTAAAACTCTTGGCGGTTGGCGACTACCTGATACGACCCTTTACGTAACCATAGAGCCCTGCCCCATGTGTGCAGGAGCATTAGTGCAAGCTCGAGTTAGCCGTATCGTCTATGGCGCCCCAGACAGCAAGGCAGGCGCCGTTGCATCACTTTACACAATACCAGTAGACGAGCGCCTTAACCACCGGCTAGAAGTCACAGGAGGCGTATTAGCCGAAGAAGCAGCAGATATCATGCGCCTCTTTTTCAAGAATCGCCGCAAAAAACAACTCAATAGTTAATCACGGAGAGATGGCTGAGCTCGGTTGAAAGCGCACGACTCGAAATCGTGTAACGGTTGATAGCCGTTCGTGGGTTCGAATCCCACTCTCTCCGCCACCTTATAAGTTAAGCACCCAAAGAAAATTGGGTGCTTTTTAATGTTTGTGTGTCTGTTGTGTGCCACTTTTAGAAC
>JANKMV010000265.1 GCA_024650095.1 Bacillota bacterium
ATAGGCATTCTCTTAGGATTGGTTTCCGGGTATGCAGGCGGGCTAGTTGATGCTATTACAATGCGGATTATGGATGGTATGATGGCATTTCCCTTTATCTTACTTTCTATAATATTGATGACCATACTGGGGCCAGGTGTTTTTAACGTCATCTTGGCGGTTGGGATAGCAAGCATTCCGAACTTTGCCAGGGTTGTTCGAGGGCAGGTTCACGTAGTAAAAAATGAGGACTATTGCAATGCGGTCAAAGGAATTGGTGCATCTCATTCACGGCTATTATTCTGTCATATTCTGCCCAATATCCTTTCACCAATTATTGTATTTGCAACACTAAGTACCGCGGGTTCTATCATCTCAGAAGCAGCATTAAGCTTTTTAGGACTTGGTATCATGCCTCCGACCGCTTCATGGGGAAACATTCTGCGAGCAGGTAAGGAAACCTTTAGTACAGCTCCACATATAGCGACGATCTCAGGAATTTTCATATTGATTACTGTGTTGGGATTTAACTTATTGGGCGATGGCATACGTGATGTGTTTGACCCTAAGATGAAGAAGTAGGTGATGTTGTGGAATATAAAAAGAAAGTTCAAGACAGGGTTGAGGCAATCATGCCAGATTTAATCGTTTTGTCTGATACAATATGGAACAATCCAGAATACAATTTTCAAGAATATATAGCATGTGAAGCATTCTCTAGTCTCTTAAAAAAATATGGCTTTGCTGTAGAAGTAGGAATAGCAGGTCTGGAAACAGCGGTAAAAGCAACCTTTTCCAGCGGGAAAAAGGGCCCCCATATTGGTCTATTTGGAGAATACGATGCAGTCCCTGGCATGGGTCATTCCTGTGGCCATAACTTGATGGCGGCTATGGCCGTGGGTGCAGGAGAAGCCGTCAAAAGTGTGATTGATGAGTTAGGAGGGACCGTTTCGGTATTTGGAACTCCGGCAGAAGAAGGTGGCGGTGGAAAGGTAATTATGCTTGAAAAGGGTGTCTTCGATGAACTCGATGTGGCTATGATACTACATTCAGCAAATGAAACCGTTGTTAACGACATATCCTACTCGAAAACTGATGTCATTGTTGATTTTTATGGTGTAAAATCCCATGCGGCTACATTTCCAGAAGAAGGTATTAGTGCACTGACGCCAGTTTTGGAACTGTTCAATATTATCAATGCCATGAGATTGGAAATTGCCGAGAGAGGGAAAATCCTTGGAATTATCACAAAAGGCGGAGATGAACCAATTTTTATACCGGATCACTGTCAAGCTAAGTTTACTGTCCGTTCTTTTGATATGAAGTTTAAATTTGAACTGTTGGATCGATTGATTTCTATCTGCCAAAGCTTGGCTAGTGTCACAAATACCAAATTTGAATATAAACTAGATGGATATTCCTATGAAGATATACGAAACAATCCGACACTTGAAGACTTGTTGAAACAAAACTTCATAAGCCTGGGAGAAAAGGTTATGCCGAGAAGAAAAGAACTAGGCATCGGTTGTACTGACATGGGAAATGTTACCCATGAAATTCCGGGTCTTCAATCCTATGTGCAAGTTGTGCCAAATCTACGAGGTCATACTGTAGAATTTGAAGAAGCTGTTGGTGGGCCCGAAGGGCACAAAGCCATAAAAACAGGCGCGAAGGCTTTAGCCATGACAGCTGCAGATATTCTACAGGATGCAAAGATATATGAAAAAATTCAACTGGATTTTAAGGATATGAAACTATGATGGGAGAAATAAATATGGGAAATGTCGTGCTGGAAGTCAAAAATCTAAAAACTTATTTATTTCTTGCAAGTGGTGTGGCAAAGGCTGTAGATGGTGTAAGCTTTGCAATCGAGCGTGGAAAGACTCTTGGCATTGTTGGGGAATCCGGTTCGGGTAAAAGCATGGCTGCGGCCTCCATTATGAGGCTTCTCCCGAGAAAAATAGGAAAAGTAGTAGAAGGTGAAGTTAATTTCAACGGAAGAGATGTACTTGCGCTTAGTAAGAATGAACTTCTTGATTATCGAGGGAAAGAGGTCGTTTTGATATCCCAAAATCCCATGACTTCTCTTGATCCGGTTTTTAAAATCGGAGCACAAATGGTTGAAATGATTAGGGCTCATCAAAACGTTTCAGCAAGCGAAGCTAAGTCAATCAGTATTGAATCCTTGAAAAAGGTGGGGATTCCTAATCCAGAAAGTCGTATGGATTCTTACCCCTATGAGTTGTCTGGAGGAATGTGTCAACGAGTTATCATCGCCATGGCACTATGTGCACAACCAAAGCTTGTCATCGCAGACGAGCCAACTACAGCATTGGATGTTACGGTACAAGCTCATGTGTTGGATTTACTAAAAGTTATGCAAAAGGATTTGGAAACATCCATTATGCTCATTACCCACAATTTAGGTATTGTCTGGGAAATGTGCCATGATGTTATGGTGATGTATGCAGGGAAGACTGTGGAATATACAACGGCAAAAGAGCTGTATGCAGAGGCACTTCATCCCTATACGTGGGGACTGTTGTCTTCAATTCCAAAATTGACCCACAAATCAAAATCCACGTTGACAACCATTCCAGGTACGCCTCCGGATTTGAGGCTGACAGGAAAAGCGTGTAATTTTTACAACAGGTGTCAGTATGCGCTACCTGTTTGTTCTGAGAAAGTACCGCAACTATTGGAAGTCAAGGAAGGGCACTTTGTTGCCTGTCACAGGCAAACAATGGAAAGTACCCTTGAAAGAGGGGAGGCGCAACAGCATGAATAAGCAGCCCATTCTTCATATCGAAAATTTAAACAAAATCTTTAAAGTAAGAAAAAGTAAATTGTTTGAGGAACAAAAGATTCTTCACGCCATCAGTGATGTGAGCATTGACATCTATGAAGGAGAAACAATGGGAGTTATCGGAGAATCTGGATGTGGTAAATCCACCTTTGGGCGATGTATCGTCCGGCTTCATGAGGCAACGTCAGGAAAGATCATTTTTAATGGAGTGGATATCAACGGAATATCCGGCAAAGACCTAAAAAACCTTCGTCGTAAAATCCAAATGATATTTCAAGATCCCTATTCATCATTGGATCCAAGAAAAACAGCAGGTAACATTATCGAGGAGCCTTTAATTGTTCATAACCTTATGGATGGCCAAAAACGAAAGGAAAAGGTTGCTTTTTTAATGAAAGAGGTTGGGTTGGATGAACAACACATGCATCGTTATCCCCACGAGTTTTCCGGAGGACAAAGGCAGAGAATAAATGTGGCACGAGCGTTGGCTCTCAATCCCAAAATCATCGTCTGTGATGAACCTGTTTCCGCTTTAGACGTATCCGTTCAGTCGCAAGTATTGAATTTATTAAATTCCATTCAAAAAGAACATCAATTGACCATGATTTTTATTTCTCATGATTTGAGTGTGATCAAGCACGTAAGTGATAGGATAGCCATCATGTACTTGGGAAGAATTGTAGAACTGTGCAAGTCCGAGGAAATTTATACCAATGCCAAGCATCCTTATACGCAGTTGTTGTTGTCTGCTATACCACCGGAAAGTCCTTTTGAGAAAACCCAAAAGATTGAAGTGAAAGGTGAGATTCCAAGTCCCATAGGAGAACAAATAGGTTGTCCTTATGCTAGC
>JANKMV010000266.1 GCA_024650095.1 Bacillota bacterium
TCGAAGACTGTGACTTTTTCAATTAACCGTCGGACAAGAGGCCCGTCATATTCCGCAATTGCTGTGGGTTGTTCCTGAAGGAATGCGCTCATATCGGTTATTCGTTTTCGCAGCTCATCACGACCTGCACTTTCAATCATAATCTGCTGTTTCCGCAGGCGAAGACGATAGATTTCATCAGCGACATCCTCGTAGTCGGCTTTAGAGCTGGCCAGCTTTAAAAGCTGTGTTTGCAGTTCTCCGAGCCGATTATCGATACCGGCCAGGGTCGTATCATTCTCATGGCAGAGAACAGTTTCAATGTTTTCTGCAACGTGGTGAGGAAAGGAAAGCATTCTTATCACATTGTGTTTGGTTGATGGCTTATGACATAATTAATGACACTGTAAAACAAGTGAGGATAGGGGATGCTAACTTCTTAAGAATTTCCCGAGGACTTAATGATCTATTTGCTGCTGTTCACTTTAAAGATGGTAATCAGATTAAGGTAACAGCTCATAGTATTGTAGAACCATCGGATATACTTGCAACTATTTCTATTGCTACAGAAGAACATGTTATGTTCTAAGAAGAAGTTTGGCGTTCTCTGCCACGAGTTTATATTGCGTATTTAAATAATGATTGGGTTTTGGTTTATCTCAACCATGATAATAGTCTAGCAGAAGTTCAATCCTTTCCGTGGTATGATGATTCATACGACAAGGGATACCAGGCTATAGTAAGTGCTACGGAAATTTCAAAAGAAGGAAATATCATTGTTACCGTCCAGAGAGATTCTGAACCTGTTTTATACAATCCAAAAAATCAAAAATTTATTAAGAAGATAGAACTTGCAAACAGACATGGTAACCCTAGTGTATATGTTCGTAAGACAGCGAATGAAGTCTGGATTGACGATTATGACACGCTTCTAAAATTAAATTTAACTGACTTGACGGTTATTAATAAAATCTGCGTACAACCAGAGCCAGAGAAAAACCATGCTTTATTTATGGGTAACTTTTCATTTAGTAGAGATGAAACACATTGCGCTATTGCTAGGCCCCATAGTGGTGATGTTATAGGAATCGACACAAACAGTCTTAAACTAACATCTAAAAGTAAAATAGGACGAAATCTCTTGGATGTTGCATTATTAGATAACGGGCACTTAATTGTACGTGACTGGAAAACAGGCGATTTGATAACAGGCCAGCTATTCAAATACTAGTAAGTGTACATCAGCCATTGTAAAAAGATATTGGTTATTCAGTAAAATTTTAAACAGCAATCGATATCTAGAGCAAAGGGTGTATTAAAATTTTTAGTATCTTTAAGAAACAAGACAAAAATAAAAACCTGCGGGATCTTCTATTTGGAGATGTCCAAATAGATGAATGGCTACAACAAGAGAATGAGAACCAAGAACCATGGAACCAGTTTGAACTTGCAAACAATGAGATAGAGCAAGGTTGCTCCGAGAGAGCAGTTGAAATACTTAGTAGAACTATCACTACACAAAAACTAGAAACTCTTCATTATCTGCATATCTGCAAGGTTGGCACTTTCTTAGCAATTAAATATCTTACCGGATAAAAAATATGAAAAAAAGTTTATGGAGTCGTGGTTGAGGTTGGACTAAATCGCGGCATTGATATGTTAGCAGCATACGAGGACTATTCTGCAAGATACTATAATTACAGCGGAGCAGTTGTTATATGGAACCGGCCGGATAATTCCCTCTTTTGCTGGTGCCTGTTAAATGTCACTTTTAAAGTGGTGAAATTTTAAAATAAGCTCTGACCTGGTTTTTACCGCTGCTTTACTATAGATATGACGTATATGGGTTTTTAGCGTATTTCTGCTGATATGGAGCTTTTTTTCAATGGCAGTGTTTTTGAAACCTGAAAGCATCAGGTAAATAATTTCTTTCTCCTTTTGAGTAAAAATCTCGATTGAGAAATCTTCTGTATTGATCAGGTTATTTATCTCTTCAGATAGACCCAACAGGCCGGTTTTTTCTTCCGGAATTCTTTTAATTTTCCGCAGTGAGCGGACGGGAATTGTACCTGCAAAAAGAATGATTCCAGCGAATACGGAAAGATAGAAAAAGCTGTATTCCCCCGTTTGTCCTCCCAGAAAAGGTGTGAGACCTGTCCCGGCGAGAATAAATGCTATATTTAAGAAAAGTCCCAGTGCATAGTACTGCCTGGGATTGCCCTGAAAATAGCATGCCGCAATCGCCAGTGTTACCCAAAGAAAAAGATCAATGAGGGCGTAACTCCCCTCCAGCAGAAATTGCAGAGGAAGGAGTATTTGAAATTTTATCGCTACAGGCAGGAAGAGGAAAGTACAGCCTAACATGGCGAGCCCGAGAAGGGCAAACTTTTCAACCTCTTCTTCTCTGTCCAGAAGAATTCCTGCACCCAGAGATATCAATCCATAAAAGACGTATCCCAGCACCGGTGCAAAGACATTTTCTTCCCTGATGAAAGGAAAGACGGATTGGTGGGTGACCCATGAAAGAACATAATAACATAACAAAATGAAAGCAAAGGGCAGCCAGAAATTCTTCCAGGGTTTTAAAAGAGCTGAAACAGAATAGTTGTCGGGAGTATTTTTTACTGTTTCGGTAAAGTTAAAAAACTGCTGGGAAATCGCCGGAATGAAAAGAATTAAGCCGGTTAGTAACATGGCTGGCAGAGCCGAGAACAAGAAAACGGTAGTGATAATGATCGATGTGAGAGAAGCCCCTAGGATCATTGTCCCCATGTAGCGTCCCTTTTCATTGGGAGGAACATGAAAAATAGTTGTTCCCCAGGAGGTAAAATAAACTGCAGTAGCCGCTCCCATTATAACGGGTGCAAAATAATAAACAAAAAATGAAAGCAAAGGAGATGTAAAGTTTTCGGGAGGGATCAGGGAGGAGATGAGTGCGATTGCTATAGTTAAAATGAGGTTTAGTATTGGAGACAGACACGTTAGAAGCTTAATCAAGCGGTTTTCCCGAATGAAAAGCATAAGCAAAAAAGACATAGCCAAGCCAAACAGAAAAGCATAATTAAAAGTTATAAGCTGGCTGCCTTTTCCCGGCAGATTTGCCTGACATATGCCGAAAAGTGGGAAAATCCACAGCCAAGCCACAAATGCTGACATGGCAGCTAAATTAAGTTTATATTTTTTCCATATTGAAGAATTCACCACAAACACTCACTCACGTAATTTTACTATGTACTTCTTCATCTAACATAATTATCCTTTATTGATATCACCCCCCCCCCCGAGTGATCCTTGAAACTGTTAAAAAAGAGATTATTTCTGACAAATCACCCCTCCGGGTGATTTTTAAATTCAAAACATCTTCTATAATTGTTATAGGAAGTAAATAAAACAAAGTTATTGAAACGGCAATCAAAATGATAGGGACTGTTGGAGCTTTTTGATGCCGACCCGACTATTAAAACAACCTGGGATGTTTATAAAAAGAGTTCTGAAACGATTAAAGAGATTGGGACTTTTGTTGATTTCTTCAAGAACCTGAAATAGGCTGTTATTGATTAGAAGGAGGCAGTACATTGAAGAACAACGGGATGGTTCAGCTAATAGATGAGATTTCGGAGAAGAAAGAAGAACTGGGAGAATTGTTTTACC
>JANKMV010000267.1 GCA_024650095.1 Bacillota bacterium
GTACGAGCGACACAATTTGCACCTCCAATCCTTGGTATAATTATACCAAGGATTGGAGGAAAAGTCAATGAGTAAATGCCTATAAATCCTTTAATATCAAGGGGTTATCCAGCTTCATAGGTATAAAATTTCGGGAATGCAGGATACATGATGACCAAACTTGTGAGTATGAGTAATATCTCTAGCCATTTATGTCGGCCATTAACATGTTTGTAGAAAAAATCATTATTTTCAATCTTAAATCTTTTTTTCAATTGTCTATCGATTACGAACCCTAGCAACATTATAAAAAGTAATAACAAAAACATACCTGAACTCCTTCCTATCCGCAATTTATGGATAATGCGTAGCGTCACGTTTTACGCTAAACAAGACCTTACGTAATCAACGGGTACATTCATGCGAGAGGCCACTTCATCTACTGAAAGTCCGGCTGCGATAAATCTCCTAACCACCATAACCATATTCTCACCGACTTCAATAATATGCTTATCTAAGTCGTAGAAACGAACTATGAGCTGACCCCACGAATGTTTACTCATTGCAATTAACGTACAAGTATATTTCATTCTGACTTTTCTTCAATGCTAGAACAAATACAAGCTCTACTCTTCACCCAGCGGTATTTTTTATTATGGCATAGAGGGAAAATCGTTACACTCATAACAAAAGCGTATACGTCCATTTCCATCGCTAGAGAACTGAAACAAAGGCCACAATTCATTCCGCAGGGAGCAATAGCGTATCCTCCATTTTTGCGTACCCACATTACTAAACTTTTTTTAATAGCTACCTCTTCTCCAAAACTCCTATATATCCTTCTCCACCCTTATTTTCCAGTTTATATTAGAAATTAATTTTGGATGGTCTGCGAAATCAGTCATTATTCCCAATATCAATATTATCAAGTTAGATCCAATGCAAAAAAAAATAAAAGAAAATGCCCTAGATCACGTTCGTGGGATATAGGGCATTTTCTTTTATTATGTGAACTAGAATACAAAACTTCTAAGGCCCTGTTCCTATGCTAATAATCCTCCAAGCTGAAGTTTGGCTCTTCTTTGCTACATTGACAAATCTATATTGATTTCCGTCATGACTAGTAATTATTTTCTTATATGTTGCATTGTATTCCGCTATAATCTGAACAACTTGATAATTATCACCGTACTGTGTCTCCGAAGGTTCCGATATCGTAATTTGCTTGAGGGATTTCAAATTATTAAAGTATGAATCGTCTAAATCCATGATTTCAGATGCATAATCCTCATCCAAGCATGATTTGGCAGCTATATAGTCCTTGTTAGCTAGACTCTCATAATATGTTTGCACTAGCTGATTAGGTTCTAATTCACTTACATCTTTTGTGTTCGTTGCGGAGCATCCGGCCAACAGAATGACGATAAGCAATACACAACAAATTACTTTTTTCAGCATGAACCCCACCTCTCTATTGGAATTACATATTATGTGAACTTCTTCAAATACTCTTCTATGTTTACATGATTTCTCATGACCCTGGTAAAAGAACTTTACATTATTGATTCTGTTTGCTAACTTGCTTCGTAGACTGAACTTGATTTACAATAAGTGCTAGGATAATACCTACAATGCAAGTAACAAAAGAAATCACAGTAAAGGCTTCATCTAAAAACATGGTAACCACACCTAAAAGTAGGCATACAATACCACCTATAAACTCAATAATTCCAACTCTTTTAGCAAAGGCATCATTTAGTTTTCCTCTCTGTTTATCATTTTCAAAATTATTTATTAGATGATATTTCTGCTTAAACCATATTGCGTACCCAAAACCAATAAATAGTGTTCCAATGAAAATTAGCATTACTCGCAAACCTAGCATAGTAGGGCCTCCCTTTATGTTCGTTTTATTACAGAAGGTTTTTCAATATTTCATGATAACGACTAGTTGCTAGGTCGCTTGGTTCGACTTTTTTGCAAAAGGCAACGAACTGAAGATGCAAGTATGCCCAACTCTGCAAGCATCAACACAGAGTCAAGGAATGTATCGGGAGTTTGTTTTAGCTCACGGTGACACCCTGGCCACGGACTCCATATGGATATCGTTAATCACCTCACAGCTCCAATATGTAGTAGCTTCCGGTCCAAACGAATCTGTTCGCTTCTATGGCACAATTAGATTTGGCGTTATCTCCATCAGGCTTTACAACGACGGTTTTAATGCCTTTACCCCGCATTATATTCAACATCTGCGCAATCATTTTTTGCCCAAGTCCTTTGTGAAGATGCTCTGGTTCACCGATGAGATAGTCAATGCTAAACATCACGCCGGGCGTGTTACTATGTAGCCAATCTTCCTGGCTATAGAACATATCGTAAAATTGGCAGAAACCGATGGGCGTACCCTCAAATTCAGCTATGAGATGTGTTATAAAAAAAAATTTACCATGCCGGTTGTTTATCTCGTGAAGCCAGTCTTCGGGATGCTCATACCAAGGCTTAACATGATCCGTCTTAAGCCACCGTTCCATAAAGGCAACATCGTTATCAAAGAGTGGGCGAAGGATCAGTTCATCGGGATAATACTTCGACATAAAGCATCTGTGAAAAGCTGCAAAACCGATGTCATCATTTTCAGCCCTGTCAAATTCAGGGGCCAAGCCACCGAATACCCCTCCGGCACTTAAATACCCCGACTGCAATTCATACGCCATAAATGCGTCAGGTGAGGAGCCGTCCGCAAGAGTCAACCCATAGTCCCGTGCACGTCTGAATCCAAGTTTCGGATAATAGTCTGGTACACCGGTTATTAAAACTGCGCCATATCCCAGTTTATGAGCCCTTTCTAGGCTGTGCCGCACAAGTGCGGAGCCGATCCCCTGCCTATGATGCGTAGGCAGGACGCTCAAGGGACCGAAGGTGATTGCCTGAGTCTTCGTTCCGTCAGCTTTCTTAATTTCACTTTTGGTGTAAAGAATATGTCCGACAATTTTTCCTTCCCTCTCCATGACAAAGCAAAGCTTTGGGATAATGAAACTTGATCCATGCAAAAGCGACACAAGAAAATGCTCATCCATACGCTGCCTGCCTGGATAATCTAGAGTTAGGAATGCTTCATATGTCAACAGCAATATTGAATTGTAATCTTCGGGTTGTTCCTCTCGGATTCTCATTCTGCTATTCTCCTTCATGCTCTATATAATTATCGGTTCACAGCCCTCATATCTTTTTCTCTAAATTGATAAGCAATGCATAAGCTACAATTCATACCGCACGGTGCAATAAGCTTATCTTGCATTTCCAAACAGCCTCCTTACATTCGCTTGTATCTTTGTAGTCTTTTCTATCGCCTTAATGTTTCCAGCAGCTATTGGTTCAAAAATAAAATAATGTCACCAGGCACACGCTGATCTGATAACTGTTTTCTTTATTCTACAATCTACCACCTTGCTCCTGCCACGAAGCCTTAACTGCCCCGTGCTGGTGAGAAAACCGATTTTTAACGGACACGCAAACGCGCCCCTAGGTAATTTGTTATTCAGCGAGTCCCCCTGAATCTACAGAAAAGTAAAAGAAACGGTAT
>JANKMV010000268.1 GCA_024650095.1 Bacillota bacterium
GTGATAACTACATAATATCACTATTTTTCTACCCATACAATCCATTATTCACATTTAATGCCATAAACGTTGCAAGTATACCCTTTGTCCCTTGAGAAAAAAACTGTCGTAGCGTTATCATTAGAGTAGTAATTTTTCCGCTCCAGTTAAAGATGCTGTCGCGCTCATTTTCTGGCGTTTATTTTTCATCATACAGGGTAGTACAGAACAATTAATTAGACTGCCACAAGTCAATATCGGCCTTGCGGGCTTGCTGATGCTGGAGTTTACGTGGGATGCGATAGACTCGGCCGTTCTTCCTAAAGTTCGCACCTGTCTGTTTAAAATGGAAGGCAACTCCGGCCTGTCGGCATTGCTCCCTGATTGCCAGCACCCAATCGTAGTCACAAAGCCGGGCTTCATTTCCCGATTCCCCCCCTACTACGATCTGCTCAATCGTAGAGTTTAGGTATGGTGAAAGATTGATCGCTTCTAAGAGAGGTTCACATACTATCATTTTATGTTTGATGGGTAGTGCAAGCAAAATGGGTAGCCGGAAGCCGGTGCGCTCTTGGTTTTCTACGGTAGAGCAAATGACAACATTGTCATAACCAGAGCCCCAGTCTTCTGGTAAACCTACATGAAAACGATCGATGCGCTTTGTGATCATGAGAAAATGTAAATCATTACGTTGTCGGATCATTTGCCATATCTCAACGCGCCACTCGTCAGCCTCTGGGAGAAAGAAGTCAGAGGTAAAACAGGTATAGACGGTCTCACTGTTGTTAATTTTGTAAGATCCAGCACGATTACGCTTTACGGGTAAATTGAAATTGCCGGTAATTGTTATTAGTGAACTGTCGCGATTATATTTGGCATCAGTGCGATATACATAGCAATTTTGGCATCCCGCACTAATTTTATGACAACCGTGCCAAGGGTTCCAAATAGTCACTGTACAGCCTCCTCTCGCAAGAAGAAAAGATTGTAGATAGTTAAATTTTGTGATGTTAGCATAATCATAGCGAAAACATATGTTCGCTGTCAAGCTAACGTTTAAAATAGCCTGTGTATATTGTTTTGTGAGATAATGAAAACACGCTTTTTCTTGACCTTGATTATGGATGAATTTATAAATTTGTGAAAAAGATAATTAAAGTAAACTGCTTGACATTTATCCAGAAAGAGGATATTCTATTTGTAGATCCCCCTGGCAGGGGGTGGGGGAGGTAACGTCTTTGCAGGGTCAGAAAAAGGATGATACAATTCGCCGTTTAAAAACGGCTGGAGGACATTTAAAAGCAGTGGAACGTATGGTGGATGAAGACAAATACTGTGCAGATATTCTTTTACAAATGCAGGCAGTTATTGCCTCATTGGAAAAAGTGAGTAACATAATTCTCGAGAATCATTTGGAAACATGTCTACGTGCCGCCATGCGGCGTGGCGAAGAAGAAGAAGTTATTACTGAATTAAAAACGTTTATGAAGTATAAGACCAAGTAAGAGATAAAGCTGTTTTTACTGTTTCGTTGATAATTCAAGGGTGATGAGAGTATGTAGTACACAATCATCGTCTTGGATACATTACTATTAGGGTTTAGATTACGTAAAGTGACAATAAATTGCCCACTTGGGCTAAGGAGGAATTGGTAAATGTCGGATAAATTAACACTGTCCATTAGTGGTATGACCTGTAACCATTGTAAAATGAGAGTGGAAAAGGCACTGAAAACATTAGAAGGCGTGGAAAATGTGAAAGTGGATGTAGCGGCTGGTCGGGCTGAAGTAGAATATGATGCGGCAAAATTAAGTGGCGACGAGTTAAAAACTGTGGTCACAGAAGCAGGGTATGACGTACAATAGTTCATACAGGCTTGAATGTAGAAGGAACCTGTCAACTCGACAGGTTCCTTCTACATTCAAAGTGCATAGCGAAAAAGTCATTCTTGTTGAGTGGGTTTCTATTTTTTACTAATTTTAGCTTTAACGGCTCGAACACTTTTTGCTAAAGAAGGAATACTGAGATCCCCAATACTCGATGATAGGTTACAATTCTCTCCGTAGTAATAGTGATAGATGACAACCTTTAACGTAGCTGCCACAGGGATGGCGAGAAGAATGCCGAGGAGCCCGAACAGTTGACCGCCTACAAGTAAGCTGACAATAACCGTAAAGGGCATTAAGTCCACAGCTCGACCCAACAGTAATGGGGTGAGCGTGAACGCGTCGATCGCTTGGATAAAAACATAGATTGCCACTATTAACAGTGGATGTGGGGTACTCGCCGTTAAAGCAAGGAGAACAGCGGGTATCCCTGCTAGGTAGGGCCCAATATAGACAATAATGTTGAGTAGCCCGGCCAGAACACCAAACATGAGCGCAAAGGGCATACCCACAATGCTTAAGGCTACGCCCGTCAAGGTGCCGACAATGAGACAACGGAGGAGATTACCACGTAGATACGCACCTACTTTGCAATCGATGATTTCAAGGACAAGGGATGCTTCTTTTTGCCAAGGTTTAGGGAAAATGCGAATGATGCCCTGTCTAGTGGGGGCTAAATCCCTCAATAGGTAAAAAACTAAAAAGAGTACTAGGATCACCTCTGAGAGACGTGAAAAGATGTTTGCAGTTAGATTGGTAAGGGTAATAATGGCTCCTTGGAGTGTATTGGGTAAGTCTTGCGCCAGATTTTGTAGGGTTTGATTTAAGCTTTCACTTTCAAGTAGGCTGTCGATCTGTGTGAGGATTTGGGGCAACAAGGCGCGATAATCGGTGGCTAAAAAACGGGTTAACGTACGCAGTTCGGAAATTATGGTAGGAATAAGAAAATAAAAGAAAAGTAGGACAGAAACAAATAAAAGTGAATACACAAATAAAACAGATATTGTATGCGGTAGACCTTTTTTCGTCAAGAAGTTAGATAGCGGTGAGAGAGTATAAACAATTAATGTAGAAATTAAGATAAGACTAATAACCCAGGCGATTTTTTGTATAAACAGTACCACAGCCAAAATTATGAGTAATAAAAAAATGATACGTACCGACAGGTTCCAACTACGCTCCTGCCATGATTTGTCTTCCATAGCTTCTCCTCCGTTCACATATCATTATAAACGGTTATGAGGAGTGAGACAACTGATAGTGCTAACTTTCTTCTTCGTAACGTATATTGTAAAGGGGGTGGGTATGCTGTTATGATAAAACTCATATGTAGTTGCATTTTATTAGTGATTGGTATGATGGTTTTGCCGCCATTGTCTGGTGCGGGTGCCGGCAGTGTCGTTACCCGGGTTTGGCTAGCTTTTGGTGTCGTGGTATTCTTTAGTCACCATCTATCTTTTCTCAAAGAATTTGAACGAGCACAAATGCGTCAGCAAGATATCCAACCACGTTTTAGTCGCCGTCTTGCACGTCAACGAGTTCGCAGTTAAGTATAAATGAGACTTTCACTGCCACAACCATGGTTTTTACATGTATGCGATAGCTTGTGCCGTCAACGACAATGATACGCTGGTCTAACAGGTGCACCACCAAAGTGTGGGGCACCTGTTCCACTTCTGTGCCAATCAGGTCTTGGGCTA
>JANKMV010000269.1:0-851 GCA_024650095.1 Bacillota bacterium
CTAAACACGTTTCTTTTCTGTGGCCGAGGCTGCGTTAACCACCGTACGAATCGCCTTTGCAATACGACCTTGTTTACCTATTACTTTGCCCATATCGTCTGAGGCAACATGTAATTCTAACGTAATTGCACGCTCATCTTCTAGTTGCTCTACACGCACGTCATCCGGATGATCCACTAACGCTCTAGCGATGAATTCTACCAAATCCTTCATTTTCATCACCGTCCATTCTTTTAACTATTTGCAACTTCTACTCTTTTAAGCAGTGCTTTTACGGTATCGGAAGGTTGCGCACCCTTCTGCACCCATTCTTGCACTTTTTCATTGTTTACTTTCAGTGTAGTTGGTTCAGTTGTTGGGTTATAGTAACCGATTTCCTCAATAAATGCTCCATCACGAGGCGAGCGGGAATCCGCAACCACGATGCGATAAAACGGGCGTTTTTTTGCGCCAACTCTCTTTAGACGAATTCTTACAGTCATACATTTTCACCTCCTTCAATGGGATGGGCCATCTATTTCATAAAAGGAAGATTTCCTTTGCCCTTACCTTTAAGCTTGCCTTTATCCATTTTACTAAACTGCTTCATCATTTTTTGCATCGCTTCAAACTGTTTCAATAGGTTGTTCACATCTTGCACGCGCGTACCGCTACCAGCGGCAATTCGCTTACGGCGACTACTATTAATGATGGCAGGTTCAAGTCGCTCTTTCTTTGTCATGGACTGGATGATGGCCTCTGTTCTGGCAAATTGCTTTTCATCCACCTGCATCCCCTTCATTTTTTTACCCATGCCACCCATACCGGGCATCATATCCATAATTTGATTGAGGGGGCCCATTTTTTTTAAC
>JANKMV010000269.1:861-3564 GCA_024650095.1 Bacillota bacterium
GTTGCATCTGATCCATAAAATATTCAAGTGTAAACTGTTGTGTGCGAATTTTCTTTTCCATTTCTCGTGATTTATCTTCATCAAAGTTCGCTTGTGCTTTTTCTATTAAAGTGAGCACATCACCCATACCTAAAATACGGGAAGCCATTCTATCGGGATGGAAGGGCTCAAACGCATCCGTCTTTTCACCCAAGGAAGCAAATTTTATGGGAGTATCGGTGACAGCACGGACCGACAAAGCCGCTCCACCGCGAGTGTCACCGTCAAGCTTTGTGAGTACAACACCCGTCAGCCCAAGCTGATCCTTAAAGGACTGTGCCACATTAACGGCATCCTGGCCGGTCATGGCATCCACCACTAAGAGAATCTCTTGTGGCTTGAGGACTTTCTCCATATCCGCTAATTCATTCATTAAATCCTCGTCGATGTGAAGACGTCCTGCTGTATCCACAATAAGATAGTCGTGATTAAATTTCTTTGCATGTTCCAGCGCAGCCTTTACTGTTTGCACGGGATTTTGCTGCCCCATTTGAAAAACGGGCGCATCCACCTGTTCCCCCAGCACCTGCAGTTGTTTAATGGCTGCTGGCCGATTAATATCCGCGGCTACCAGAAGGGGGGAATGTTTTTTCTTTTTCAGCAAGCTTGCTAGCTTGGCAACCGATGTGGTTTTACCAGCACCTTGTAAACCCACCATCATAATAATTGTAGGTGGGTGCGTTGCCTGAGTTAATGTAGCGACAGAAGCACCCATGAGGTTGGTCAGTTCCTCGTTAACAATCTTAATCACCATTTGACCCGGCGTGAGGCTTGCTAATACATCACTACCTAAAGCGCGTCCTTTGACGGTGGCAATAAAGTCCTTAACCACTTTAAAGTTGACGTCAGCTTCTAGCAATGCTAAACGAACTTCACGCAAGGCAACGTCAATATCTTTCTCAGTTAGCTTGCCTTTTCCCCGTAACCGCTTAAAAGTATCTTGTAGCTTGTTGGACAGATTTTCAAAAATCATGCTCTGATTCCTCCACGCGCCTTATTCCATCAACTTCTCTACAATGACGAGCGCTTCTGTACGGTCACTATCCATAACTTCTTTTTGGGAAAGAATCTGATGTAACCGTTTTAAGTCTTTTTCCTGAGTGGTAAAGCGGGCAACTAGACCCAGGCTTTTCTCTGCATTATCAAGTGTTTTCACTGCCCTCTTGACAATGTCATGCACACCCTGACGTGAAATGCCATCTTGATCTGCAATTTCCGCCAAGCTTAAATCATCTTGGTAATATAATTCCAGGCATTCCCGCTGTTTTTCTGTAAGCAGGCTACCGTAAAAATCATACAATAGATTCACTCGCGTTGTATCTTCAAGCATTGTATCACACCCCATCATGCCTGTAAAGCATAAATACTTTACAGTATGATTTTAAACTAAAGATGCAGACAATGCAAGTAGCATAACGAAAAAAATACTAGATATGCTAATCAGACTAAGCTCGGAATGGTCAAGACCATTCCCTACATTTTGTAGGGCAAGTCTTATTGGCTTCAGTGAAGAGCTTGCGGCTTGCAGGTAGGGAACGGTCTTGACCGCTGCGATGTGGGAATATGAGGTTCAAGGGTACTAGGGTGTTCTGTAGCAAAAAGCAGGTTACCTTGGTTGGTGACCTGCCTACGCTTGCGTCTTACCTTTAAAAAGCCGCTTCCAATTCGTTCAGAAGCGCCAAATATTTCTGTATCGTATTATTATCATCGGCTTCTTGCTCTAAGCGCGCACAATCTTTATTTAAGCTCGCTATGGTTGCTGGCTTTAAATTCTTTTGCGCATATACATAAGCGACATCGTCTTCTTTGTTAATATGTCGCTCGAGCAAATGTGTATAGGAAATGGCGTTGGCAATGACGTCAAGTTTCGCTTCATCATCGCCATCGAGAACGCGTTGGACGGCAACTTCTAGTTCTTGCATATACAGCCTTCCCCAATCATGTTCAATATTCATGCCGTACTTGACGAGATTTTCCGCCACAGGACCGAGTTCCTCCATCATGCTCACAAAGAGTAATGTTTCTTCTTTTCCGTGGTGATGCTGGTCTGCGTAATTTCTCACAAAATCTATAATTCTAAAAAAATTAGTATAATCAACGTCTTCTCCCCGCAAGACTAAGTAGCAAATTTTACGCATCACAGCTAACATTCGTTTAATATTTTTATGTTCGTTTACCATTAGGGCAAAACAATCCACTACTGTCCCTCCTTCTACATACAGTCTTACAATAACGAACTGCAGCATAACGCATGCAGTTCGCTTCGCTCGAATTGCTAAACATAAATATTATACTTCTTTTGCATACGCTTCATTAGCTGGCTTGGGGCTAATGGTAACAAAAAGAGATAAATCCTCCGACACTTCTGGGATAGAAAAATCATCTTCACCCATTGCGATACCGACTGAGCCTGTAGTGATTTTTTGTGTTTCCTGATTAATTTTAAGAACTGCACTGCCCGCTAAGACCAAACAGACTAAGGTAGATTGTTCATGTTGATGAATTGGTAAGGTTTGCCCTGGCATTAAATTCAGCACAAAGCTCAATACCTTCTTATCTGCATAGACCATGCGCTTTGTACCGCTTTTGCTCATTCACTGGATTTACCTCTGCGTTTACCACGGGGTTAAGGACTTAATATGGAGTAATTGCAGGCTTTGATGC
>JANKMV010000026.1 GCA_024650095.1 Bacillota bacterium
CACCGATCATGATAAAGCCTAGTAAAATACCTTTAATGGCACCCAGAAGCAGGCCACCGAAACCATTTACAATATCGAGCACAGGTAAGGAAAACACGCTGTGGGCAATGTTACCTGTGATACGAAAAAGTAATGATACTATACCGAAAAGCAAGGCAAAGCCAATTAAACGAATAATTACGTCGCCCAAGTCAAATCCCAAGGGTGTGGGATTATTAAACAACTGAGGAAACCATTCTGTTAATGGGGCATAGCGAGTAAACCAGAGAATAAAATCGTTACCGTAGCGAATCGCCACAAAATAGGATGCAACAACCCCCACCACATCGAAAATTTGGCGCACCAGTCCCCTTTGCCACCCCACTAAAGCAAAAAAAATCACAATGGCAAACAATAAAATATCAAGCCAATTCATCACTTGGCATTCTTCCTATGCAGCCGCGCCTCAAGTTCACGCAATTCCCGACGTGCACGAAACAGTTCGTCTGCTAAATTCACCGACGTTAAGACCGCCACTTTATTGATACCTAAACGATTGTTGGCTTGGCCTACTTGCTTCATCTTTTCATCCACATAGTTGGCAAGACGTCTCATATGTTCAGGGGTTGCAGGACTACGCATGGTATACTCTTCACCATAAATCTTTACACTAACTCGATTTTTATCTTCATACTGGGACATGGTGGCTGACCTCCCCATGAGTCTTCCCTGTATTATTCGTCTTCTAATGACATTTTTCCTTCCTTTAACCAGAGCAATCTCCGGAGGAATTATTAATTACGCAACCCCGCACCTAAGTGAGTCACTAGTGCTGCTTCAATTTTCTGGTGTACTTCTGTAACCATATCATCGCTCAAGGTTCGGGCCGAATCACGATAGGTCACAGCAAAGGCAAGACTACGTGTGCCTTGAGGAATTTGTGGCCCACGGTATTGATCAAAGAGTGTAATTTCATCCACCAGTGCACCACCCTCTGAGCGAATCACCTTAACTACGTCCATTGCTGGGATCGTATCTGACACGACCACGGCCATGTCCCGTAGCACCGCTGGGTAACGCGGCAGGGGAGAGTATTCGATCCCTAGTTCTACCCGTGCCAATACATGATCCATATCCAATTCTGCCACATATACGGGCTTATCTATATCATACGTATCTAAAACTGTGGGGTGAATGCGCCCCACCCAACCTAGATGAACACCGTCCACGGTTACCTCTGCAGTTTGACCCGGTTGACACCAAGGTAACTCACTTGCACTAAAGGTGTACTCAGCAATACCTAGACGGGTAAGCATGGTCTCCACCACACCTTTAAGCGCAAAAAAGTCAACTTCCACAGGCGTTTGCTGCCAATGTTCCGTGGGAAATGAGCCCATCAGAGCCATACCAAGTATGGTCCGCTCATTGGGGAGTTTGGCCAGCGGGTCGCTTGCGGGCAGAAACACTGCACCCAACTCAAAGATTTTTACATTGTGTTGATTACGATTCTGGTTATACTCTAGGGCACTTAAAAGGCCGCCTGTTAGCATCGTACGCATTATACTCTGCTCTTCCGAAAGGGGATTAGCCAATTTTAGTGCTTCTCGCAAAGGGTGACCTACGGGAATGCGCAGCATTTCCATTTGTTGTGGGCTAACAAACGAATAACAGATGGCTTCCGTCAAGCCAGATGCTACAAGTAATTCTTTGGTTTTTCCCAGCGCTCGTTGTTTTAATGTTCTTCGTCCCTGTGTCACTTCGCCACCCGGAAGCGTAATGGCAATTTTATCATAGCCATAAATCCTAGCCACTTCCTCGATCAGATCCACCTCTTCCTGCAGATCAGCGCGAAGTGTCGGCACAGTAACATGCAGTTGAGTCCCTTCATCCACCGTAAAACCTTGGCGTTGAAAGATACTAGCCATTTCACGTTGCGATATTTCGAGTCCGATTAATTTTCTTGCTTTTTCGGCGCGTAGACGAATTTGACGCGGATAGCTAGGAGCAGCGTACTCATCAACCAAATCGCCATCTACTTTGCCTGCACCTAGTAAATCTATCAAGCGAGCGGCTCGACGTATGGCTTGGGTGCAACCATTTACATCGACACCCTTCTCAAAGCGTTGTTGTGCTTCGGAATATAGGCCTAATTGTCTACCTGTGCGACGAATGGAAACTGGGTTAAAATGAGCCGACTCTAGGAATACTGTTTGGGTTGATGCTGTTACTTCCGTATCTAACCCCCCCATGACACCTGCTAATCCCACGGCTTTCTGTGCATCAGCTATTACGAGCATTTCAGGGGATAATGTGCGCTCGTTATTATCTAACGTGACGAGAATCTCTCCCGCTTCGGCCCTGCGAACAACAATCGTCTGCTCAGCCAACGTCTGGAAGTCAAAGGCATGCAAGGGTTGACCCCACTCCCACATTACATAGTTGGTTATATCCACAATATTACTAATGGGGCGTATCCCTGCCTGCAACAGACGAACCTGGAGCCAGATCGGTGACTGATCAATATGCACATCCTTAATTACGAGTCCGGTATACCGAGCACAGAGCTCTGGACTTTCAATTTGAATACGCGGTACTGACAGTGTTGCTGCAGCAAGAGGTAACGTGTTATCGGGCAATTGTACCGTTGTGCCCGTCAAAGCTGCCACTTCATGGGCAGCCCCCACCAAACCTAAACAATCCGCCCGGTTTGGCGTTAAGCCGAGCACTAAGATGGGATCAGTTAGTCCTAGAGCCTTTTCTAAGGGAAGGCCAACCGGTGTTTCTTTATCCAAGACAAGGATACCATATACTCCGGGGTTAAGGGACAAACCTAATTCGTCCGCAGCACAAAGCATACCGTTTGATTCCACACCACGTAAGGTAGTACGCTTGATCTTCACATCTCCGGGCAGAACAGCGCCCGGCTTAGCCAACGGCACTTTATCACCGGCAACAATATTATCAATACCTGCCACAACCGTCATAACTTGTTGTCCATCGGTAACCCGGGTGACAAATAATTTATCTGCCTCGGGATGCTTTGCAATGGAAACAACTTCAGCCACCACAACTTCAGTAAACTGAGGTACCAGCGTAGTAACGTCCTCGACCTCAATACCTGCACTGGTAAGTTTATCAGCCAATTCAGTAGCCGACAAAGAAATCTCAATAAAATCTTTTAGCCATGTGTAGGGAACACGCATCGCGAGTGCCTCCTTTTGCATTCATTTAGCGGAATTGACGTAACATGCGTACGTCGTTTTGAAAAAATAAACGTAAATCATCAACGCCATATTTGAGCATCGCAATTCGCTCTACTCCCATGCCAAACGCATAACCCGTATATTCTTCCGGATCATAGCCCGACATCTCTAATACATGAGGGTGAACCATGCCGGATCCAAGAATTTCAATCCAACCGGTATCCTTGCACACTCTACAGCCCTTACCAGCACACATCATACATGAGATATCCACTTCAGCACTGGGCTCTGTAAAGGGAAAATAGCTAGGGCGTAAACGCACCTTCTGATGCGGACCAAACATTTGTTGAGCAAATAATAAAAGTGTGCCCTTTAAGTCAGAGAGAGAAATATTCCTATCAATGACAAGACCCTCAACCTGATGAAACATGGGTGAATGTGTGGCATCATCATCCCGCCGATACACTTTACCGGGTGCGATAATACGTACAGGCACCTCAGGCGCGACTTTCTCCATGGTACGAACCTGCATGGGTGACGTATGAGTACGCAGAAGCATCTCAGGGTGAAAATAGAAGGAATCTTGCATCTCTCTTGCTGGATGATCTTTGGGCAAATTTAAAGCTTCAAAATTATAGTAGTCGGTTTCAATTTCCGGTCCCTCCACAATGGTAAAACCCATGCCTAAAAAAATATCCGCGATTTCATCCAACACCAATGTGATTGGGTGAAGATGACCTAACGATGGCTGACGTCCAGGCAACGTCACATCGATCTTTTCCGCAGCCATCATCAACAGCCGCTCTTGGTCTCGTAGCTCTACTTCCCGAGCGGTGAACAACGCTGATAGTTCATCCCTAATTTTATTGGCTAAACCACCAATAATGGGACGTTCTTGGGGCGAAAGTTTTCCCATACCTCGTAAAACCGATGTCATTTCTCCCTTTTTGCCTAGATAATGAATCTGAAACTGCTTTAATTCTTCCTGGTTCGTTGCCTCACTAATCGCAGCACGAGCACTCGTAGCAATGGCAGTAAGTTTATCCTGCATTTCCATCACTCCTCACATCAACATAAAGTATAAAAGAAAAACAAGTACAAAAAAACGTCCCTTCTGTCAGGGACGAAAGAAAACTTCCGCGGTACCACCCAAATTAGCAGACAACAACATACTACTCACTTCATACTCTGTAACGGGAGAACCCGCACCGGACCTACACAGAAATCCTTCAATCCAGTGGCTCCGGGAGGAACTTCGGCCAAATCAACACAGGACGCTCTCAATCATGGCGTCCTTCCCTGTCTGTGCAGAGCCTGGCGTACTCGTCCCGTCATTGCCTTTAACATATGCGTACTTCAACAAGCTGCTTATATAGCAGATAGGCAGTTACAGAACCCGTCCTTTCAAAAACAATCCAAAAAAACTCAGCATTGATCATGCACTGACCACTCCTTATATTTGGAATGGGAATTGTTTTTATTATAGCATATGGAAGTTTCCTACACAAGCTTACGCCTGGCATTAAAAACTTCTCACGCATAAATGACGATAATACAGCTACAAATGAGTACGACGTTGACGTGATGCTTCAAAAAATAAAACCGACATGGCGATGGCAGCATTGAGAGATTCCACTGCATGGGCCATGGGGATATCCACCGCATTAGTGGCTACCGCTTTTACCTCTTGGGATACGCCAACCCCTTCATTTCCAATGACAACGGCAACGGGCTGTGTCCAATCATAATGATCGTAGCGAATAGACGAATCTATTGATGCCAGCACCAAGTTTACTTTTCTAGCTTGCAGATTTGTATGTAACTCTAGCAGCGTTGTTTCCACAACTGGGAGAGCAAAATAGGCACCCATGGATGCTCTGATAGCTTTAGGGTTCGCCACATCTACAGTTCCAGGTAGCAGAATTACACCACTAGCACCTGCAGCAGCAGCAGAACGAATCATTGTTCCTAAATTTCCTGGGTCTTGAATACCATCCACAACCAAGATAAACGCTGGCTCCTCAGCAAAAACAGCATCTAACATGTACCTTGGTCGCTTGACAATAGCTAAAACGCCTTGCGGCGACTCTGTGAAGGCAGCTTGATCAAAAACTTTTGCGTTTACAGTCAATACCGTTGTACTCGCAGGCAGCGCTTGTCCTAGCAGACACTCTGCTACTGTAGTTCCTGCACGCACGAAGACAATGTCCGGAATAACGCCACGCGTTAGTACATCCACCACCAAACGTCGTCCCTCTAAGGGAATTAAACCAAGTTCAGCGCGATACTTTCTTTTTTCTAGACTTCTAAATAGTTTGAGCTGGCGATTCTGATGGCTTGTGATTAAGGTCACTTAATCACTACCTAACAGCTGAATTTGCGTATTTTCTCCCAATACAATTAACACATCACCTTCTTCTAAACGGTCCGTCGCTATGGGTGATACATTGATTTTTCGATTTACAGTACGTATCGCCATTACGTTCATGCCAAATTTAGCCCGTAGATCAAGTTCCCGCAATGTTTTACCGACCATCTCATCTGAGACGATAATTTCTACGATACTATAGTCTGGTGACAATTCAATAAAATCCAGTACATTGGTTGAAATCAGGTTATGGGCCACACGGGTACCCATATCACGTTCAGGAAAGACTATTCGGTCTGCACCAATTTTCTGCAGCACTTTGCCATGTTGTGCTGTCCTCGCCTTGGCCACAATATACTTTACACCCAATTCCTTAAGTACAAGCGTAGTCAAAATACTGGCCTGCACATCTTGGCCAATACCAACAATCACCACATCAAAATTTGTGATCCCCAGTGATTTTAAGGCAGTTTCGCTGGTGGTATCTGCCACCACAGCATGTGTAACCCGATCAACGATGCCTTCGATTTTACTTTCACTGCTATCAATCGCCAGGACATCATGCCCCATCTCGTAGAGTGTAGTGGCAACACTTGCACCAAAACGACCGATACCGACGACTGCAAACTGTTTTACTTTCACGGCATTTCACTCCCCTTAGCCAATCATTATTCTCTCTGACACATACTGCAGAGGCGCCTTATGCTTATGGTGCGCTAACGCGAACACCAATGTCAATGGTCCGACTCGACCGGCAAACATCGTAATAATAATCAGTAGGCGTCCCCAAACAGACAGAGTGGTCGTTACTCCTGTGGAAAGTCCCACTGTACCGAAGGCCGATGTGGCCTCAAATAGATAATCCAAGAAAGTAAATGTGCCACTCTCGGTAAGCAATAAGGCAAACGTGACCATAGAAATTAAAAGCAAGCCCAGTACCGTAATGGATAACGCTTTACGCAAAATATCCAATGGGATCCGTTTTTTATACAAGAGTACGTCCTCATCGCCTCGTACCGCAGCAAGTACAGTCAGGATGAGAGTTCCGAAGGTGGTAGTTTTAATACCCCCGCCCGTGGATGCTGGTGAGGCCCCAATAAACATCAGCAGAATAACAAAAAATAGTGTTGGTCTAAATAGCTGACCTGTATTCACAGTGTTAAAGCCGGCGGTTCTTGGGGTAGCTGCTGTAAAAAAGGCATTCATGACCTTGCCCAAAGTACCATGCTGGCCAAGCGTTGCGGGGTTATTATATTCTATAACAAGAATCAAGATTGTACTAAACAACAGTAGCACTAACGTAATGCCAATCACCATCTTACCATGAAGGGAAAGACGAGCAAAACGCCGCCGGCGGTAGCACTCCACCAGCACGGAAAAACCAATTCCCCCGACAATAAACAAGATAACGATGGTGAATACAATCACGGGGTCTGATGTAAAAGGCGTCAGACTGCGGTAGCCACCAATAATATCAAACCCCGCATTACAAAAAGCAGAAATGGCATGAAATGCGGAGTAAAACAAACCGGTTCGCCAGCCATAGATGGGTATAAAACGAGTACTTAGTACCAGTGCTCCCACGACCTCAATGGACAGTGTCATTAGCACCACAGTCCTCACTAAGTGGACCAATCCTTGCAACGTCTCCTCATTCATGGCTTCCTGAATAACTAAGCGCTCGCGCAGAGATATTTTTTTTCCTAAAAGAATAAAAATAATGGTTGCAACTGTCATGATACCCAAACCACCAAATTGAATTAAGAGCAGTATCACAGTTTGACCAAAACGCGTAAAAAAAGTGCCCGTATCCACCACGACAAGTCCCGTTACGCACACAGCAGAAGTTGCAGTGAAAAAAGCGTCTAGGAGTGGTAGACGCCCTACATGAACAGCCATGGGCAGGGACAAAAGTACGGTGCCAATGACAATGAGTAGGGCAAAGCCTCCAACCAAGATCTTGGCCGGTGAC
This sequence comes from Bacillota bacterium, assembly GCA_024650095.1. Classification (GTDB taxonomy): domain Bacteria; phylum Bacillota; class Dethiobacteria; order Dethiobacterales; family Dethiobacteraceae; genus JANKMV01. The sequence goes on from JANKMV010000026.1 coordinate 7,523, forward strand.
ACTTTGGGCGATTTAAATGGATTGATGCGCATAGGGCACCTCACAGGAGATAAAGATGAAGCCAGAAGTGATTACTTCTGACTTGTTGGTTAAAACTTTTGTTTATAGACTATTTTTGGCAACACTAATTAAAGCTGTAAAACCATCAGCATCATTAACGGCCAAATCTGCTAGCATCTTTCGGTTGATATCAACCCCAGCACGCTTAAGACCATTAATTAAACGACTATAAGACATTCCATTGATGCGGGCAGCTGCGTTAATACGAGCTATCCACAATCTTCTAAAATCACGTTTACGACGACGACGGTCACGGTACGCATTGGCCAGTGATTTCATCACAGCTTGGTTCGCTGTGCGGAATAACTTGCTTTTGGCTCCGAAATACCCCTTCGCCAGTTTAATTACTCTTTTATGGCGTGCCCGAGTGGCTACGCCCCGTTTTACCCTTGGCATGGGAAAAACCTCCTAGCTTCGATGTGTTTAACAATTTAATAGGGGAGCAAGCGAGCAACACGTTTTGCTACAGTAACGCTAACCACAGTGCTTTTGCGCAGGCGGCGTTTACGTTTGGGAGATTTTTTCTCCAAAATATGGCTGTGGTTCGCATGACTTCGTTTAAACTTACCACTGCCGGTCTTTTTGAAACGTTTGGCTGCACCCCGGTGTGTCTTCATTTTAGGCATGACGGTACCTCCTAGACTAGTTCGATTTCGGCGTCAAAATCATTATCATATTACGTCCCTCTACTTTAGGGAAACGCTCCACAGTACCCAAATCTGCCACGTCATTAGCCATCCGTTCCAGAAGCTTTTGACCTAACTGCGGGTGTGTAATTTCACGCCCACGAAACATGACAGTTGCTTTCACCTTGTCACCTGCTTCTAAAAAGCGACGGGCATTTCTGAGTTTAGTCTGGAAATCGTGATCTTCAATATTGGGACGTACTTTTACTTCTTTAACAGTCACTAATTTTTGGTTTTTACGGGATTCTTTTTCACGTTTGCTTTGCTCAAACTTATATTTGCCAACATCCATAATTCGACAAACCGGTGGTTTGGCGTTTAAAGACACCGCGACCAAGTCAAGATTGCGCTCTCCAGCTTTCTGCAATGCATCACGCATGGACATAATTCCCAGCTGACTTCCATCTGAATCCACGACCCGCACTTCCTTGGCACGGATTTGTTCATTTACAAGCAAATCTTTACTAATTGTTTATCACCTCCAAGAGTTTTTGCTACAGACAGGACAATAAAGGTGTGCCTACTTCAGTTCCCTGCAGTACTGGCTAGATTAACCACTCGCTAAACGCAAGTGATATAATTTTTTGCCAGCGCAAAAAAAAGCAGGCTTATCCACCTGCTTTTCACACACACATAAGTTTCCTTTGCGTTGCTTAACCCTTGGGGCACGGCCTTGGGGTGAGAAGCGGTGGCTTCTTCTTAACGCTACATATACTATCATATATCTTCATCAAAGTCAACGTGCTTTTGTCGTGATCTCATCCTGGAACTGCTTTTGTCGTGATCTCATCCTGGATTTTACTGATGAAGTCCGCTACCTTTATTGAACCCACATCTCCAGCGACACGTTCCCGCACAGCCACTTCTTGTGCTTCCGCTTCCTTGTCGCCCACTACCAACATATACGGTGTTTTTTGCACTTGCGCTTCACGGATTTTATATCCTACTTTTTCATTACGCAAATCCGCTTCCACACGTAGTCCAGCCTCTTGTAGCGCTTCCAATACGGACAGGGCATATACATGATGCTTGTCTGATATAGGTATCACCAATACCTGTCGTGGTGCCAGCCAAACAGGGAAGGCACCAGCGAAGTGTTCAATCAACACGGCCATAAAACGCTCCAACGAACCATAGATAACCCTATGAATAACTGCAGGGCGATGCTTTTGGCCATCTTCTCCCACATAGGATAGATCAAATTTTTCCGGCATTTGAAAATCTAGTTGCACCGTGCCACATTGCCAGTTACGACCAATGGAATCGGTGAGATGAAAGTCAATCTTCGGTCCATAGAAGGCGCCATCCCCTTCATTTATCACAAAGGGAAGACCACGCTCATCCAACACTTCACGTAGTACGGTGGTGGCAACCTCCCACATTTCATCGGAGCCCATCGCCTTCTCAGGACGTGTGGATAACTCCAAATGATAATCAAAACCAAATGTATTGTAAATCTTCTCTGTCAAGGCGATGACTTTCTTTACTTCCTCTTTAATCTGTGTAGGCAACATAAAAATATGAGCATCATCCTGGGTAAAGCTACGCACACGCATCATGCCATGTAGCGTTCCAGATAACTCATGCCGATGAACAAGTCCCAACTCCCCCATCCGGATGGGCAAGTCACGATAGGAATGCATTTTTGTTTTATAGATTAACATGGAACCAGGACAGTTCATGGGTTTAACCGCGTAATCGAGCTCATCAATCTTAGTAAAGTACATATTTTCTTGATAATGATCCCAATGACCAGATTGCTCCCACATCACACGATTTAGAATGACGGGTGTTTTAATTTCATCATAGCCAGCCCGTTGGTGCTCAGAGCGCCAGTAGGCCTCCAACTCGTTGCGAAGAATCATTCCATTGGGATGAAGAAAGGGGAAACCGGGACCCTCATCCTGCATACTAAAGAGATCCAATTCTTTACCCAACTTGCGATGGTCACGCTTTTTCGCTTCTTCCAACCTGGTAAGGTATGCATCCAACAAGGACTTCTTGGGGAATGAGGTGCCATAAATCCGTTGCAACATCGGATTCATTTCACTACCACGCCAATAAGCACCCGCTAAATTTAAAAGTTTAATGGCTTTGAGTTTACCCGTCGAGGCTAGATGTGGCCCGGCACAGAGATCGACAAAATCACCACAACGGTAGCAGCTTATAACCACATCATCAGGTAAATCACGGATAAGCTCAACTTTATAATCCTCGCCAAGACTTGTAAAGTACTCGATGGCTTCTTGCCGCGGAAGCTCAAATCTCTCGTAAGGATGATCTTCCTTGATAATTTTTGCCATCTCAGCTTCAATCTTTAGTAAATCTTCTGGCACAAAGGATTCGCTATAATCAAAATCGTAATAGAAACCATCTTTTATCGATGGGCCAATGCCAAGCTTAACATCAGAATAAAGCCGTTTAACCGCAGCAGCTAAAATATGGCTTGAGGAGTGGCGGTATACATCTTGGCCTTCGTCGTCCTCAAAGGTCACAAAGCGTAGGGTAGCATCTTCTTTAAGCTCATGTGCTACGTCCACTACGAGACCATTAACAACAGCAGCCACCGCTTCTTTTTTTAAGCGTCCACCCAATTCATTAAGTATATCAACAATACGTGTGCCTCTAGCCACCTCTCTTACAGAGTCATCACGTAAAGTTACTTTTAGCATAATCGTCACTCCTTTCTGTGAGTATTATCTTTTTCAAGTCGTTCTAGACCTCATCATAATTCTTGAGTCAAGTGATGTCAAGCTTTTCCAAGCACATCCGTATCTACAGGAACATAGAGCGTGTTCGATTCCGAAAAGTATAGCTCCCTATATATCTCAAGCGCAAATAAATGTACCACACACATTGTGCGTCATGGCTTCTTTATATTATATAAATGACGAGTACCGCCTGTAAGAAACCTATAATAAGGCCTAATAATGCACCTAGCCTCTCAATTTGCTTTAATTCTCGATGAGATACGCGTAAGACCAGTGCTTCTACTTCATCTAAAGCCAACGCATTCACCTTTTCTGTGACCACTGCCTGCACATCCACCTGCTGTCGCAGATGGGCAAACACTGACTCTGCCATGGCTGGAAACTGAGTAGCCACTTCTGTTGCCACCCGCTCTCGCAACATCGTACTGACATAGTTTCGTACAGTGGAAGGGAGTATATTCATTCTTTGCTCACACCACTCTGCCACAGCTTTTTCAACTATTTTTTCTACTTCAGCTTGCAATTGGGGGATGTTAAGTTGGGCCGTAAGCTCGTCCATGGAAAAAAGCTGCTTGGCCACAATCTCCCCAATATTTGCGGCTAATTCTGCGCGACGCCGCGGAATTAGGCCCTGCAAAGTGATGGGTAGAGGCCACAATTGTAACGGCCTCTGAGGACGGAAAAGTAAACGAATCGCAAGAACATTGGTAATCCAACCAATGATAGCACCAGTTAGGGGTAGAAGGATGAATATCACAGTTTGCCTCCTCTCACCCATATATTCTATCACTAAAAACGCCAGAAAGCATGTCCTTTTTAGATTTTCCTAAAGCATGCCTTTAGTACTGGGAACACTCTACGCTTCACAAGCTGTGAAGTAAACTCCAAACCCTAACTACACATACATAGGAGTAGGGAACGGCGGTCTTGACCGTTCCATGGTTGATGTTTTAAAAATTTGCAATGGCGATAGCTATATCCTATTGCACTGCCTTCATGAGTCCGGAACGGTCAAGTCCGGTTCCGGCTCTACATTTGGTTGTCTCTTTTAACACTAGCTTACTTCTTAAAAATCCAAAAAAAAACGTCAGCCGACGTTTATATCTTCCCTTTTAGGTTAATATTTCTACCAACATCATGACATAGTTTACAGCGTTTACACAACGTAACTCGATTTTCAAACACATGTTTTAGCGTATCAACCGCCTTCGGGTACTGTGTATACACATGTTTGTGTAAAACAATACTGTGCGGAGCCGCCGTTATTAACATGCTGACCAACTGATCCTCTTCATCACTAATGCCTTCGTCATTATCCCAATAAATGCCCTGCTCTGGGTCAATGGGCTGGTATTCTTGATCGAGCAAACGAAAACGGCCCTCATCATCTAATGCGACATGAATTTGATTAATTTTTGGTTCTTGTAGGGCCACAAAATACTTGAGTAGCTTCACAAACTCCTGATACTCTTTTTCCATGAGAAAATCATCTACGGCTTTGTCTAATGTTCTGCGTAAAAACTTTAGCCATAACCGCATGCGAAAAATTATAAGTCCATGCAAATTAACATAATCAGTGTTCTCTACATACTCCTTAACAGATTGAAGAACTTCAGCATAGATTTGCCCACCCTCATCTTTACTTGGGTCGGCCTGATAACTTTTTTCCGCTAACGCAAGAATGAGTTGTTTTTCATCTTTGGGAAAATAAAAATAATAATGAGTAAGCATATCGTTAAAATATGAAGTTGCTTGTTCACATACAACGTACTGTGCCAGGCTTTCTGCCAACCGCCTACGAAAGATATTACTGCTCATGCGGGCAGGGGCATCTTGCACCACATCTCCCAGGCGACACAGCAGGTGAGGCCAATGCCCAACTTGTTTTTCCTCTAAAGCCGCCTCATAGCCGGCTTTACGAAAAAAAAGCATGCACTCCTCTAACTCGCTTTTTAGCCCGGGCGTGACATGCTTGACGGCAATCACAATCAGTGCCAACGCTGTCATCTCCCTTCGCTACTATTATATGTCTGCGAGTTTTTTTGTATACTTTTCCCCGCTCACAAGAATAAAGGATAAGTGTATTTAAATGGAATTTTATTTTTTCTTGCCTACTAAAAAGCGAACAAAAAGACGTGCCGTAGCACGTCTTTTTAGTCATTAACTCTTTGGTGCAAATGTTGCGCAATCTGTTTCTTCTGTGTCGGCTGCATTGGGTGG
>JANKMV010000270.1 GCA_024650095.1 Bacillota bacterium
CCATGGCACCCATTGCTTATCAGAACAATATTACCTTGACGGTTGATAAAGTTGAGCTCCCCTTGGCCTATGGCGACCCAGAACGAATTCGACAAATGATTGTCAATTTAATTTCAAATGCTATCAAATTTACCAAAGAAGGTGGAAAGATCACTGTCTCAGCCACAGCTGAACAGCACGGTGCCGCCATCCATGTTAATGACACGGGAGAAGGGATTGCGCCTGAGTTATTGCCCCATATATTTGAAAAGTTTCGCCAAGGAGATGCTTCATTAAAGCGGAGCCGGAATGGCACCGGATTAGGTTTAGCCTTGGTTAAAACGTTAGCAGAACTGCAAAAAGGCACTGTCTCGGTGAAGAGTGAAATCGGGCAGGGAACACAATTCACCATTCATATACCTTTTGCCACCAATAAAGGAGGAGAAGACATTTGAGTTTAGTAACCAAGATTCTTGTGGTTGATGATGAACCAAAAATTAGGCGGATTGTGGAACAAAGCCTGCGTAAAGATGCCTATAGAGTGGTACATGCTTGTGATGGCCGTGAGGGCTTACAGAAGGTAGAAGATGAACATCCTGATTTAATTGTCCTCGACCTCATGATGCCGGAAATGGACGGATTTGAAGTTTGTAAAGCCTTACGAGCCCGTGGAGACCGCACACCAGTCATTATTCTTTCAGCAAAAGATGAATTAGAAGATAAGGCGCACGGTTTTAATCTTGGTATTGACGATTATGTAACTAAGCCGTTTAGTCCGTCGGAATTAGCACTACGAGTGAAGGCCGTGTTACGTCGCGTAGCAGGAGAAGAACTGGCACCACGCCTCAAAGAGGGCACATTTGATGACGGTCGCCTGTATATTAATAGTAAAACAAGAGCGGTCAAACTCAAGGAGGAATCCATTTATTTAACTGCAAAAGAATTTGATCTCTTATGGGTATTGGCCAACAATCCTGGTGTAGTCTATAGTCGTGATCAACTTTTAGACATGGTCTGGGGAAATGAATATTTTGGTGATGCAGGCACCGTGACCGTGTTAATTCGGCGTATTCGGGAAAAAATAGAAAAAGACCCTGCTAATCCGACGTACTTACGTACGGTTTGGGGCATTGGCTATAAGTTTGAAACTGTTTTATAAGTAAAAAAAGGATGTAACGGATAAAATGGAGAGAGTGGTAATACCACAAATACGAACGGGTGTCGATATCATAGAAATTGAGCGAATCGCCCGTGCGTATCAACGCAGACCGCAGATTTTTATGAAGCGTTTTTTTACAGCAAAAGAACAAAAGCAACTTGCCCTTCGCCAGCATGTGGTGCAGCATTTAGCTGTCCGTTTCGCAGCGAAAGAAGCCGTTTTTAAGCTTCTTGGCCTAGGGCTTGGTCGTCTTGCCTGGACAGAGGTAGAAGTCTTATCGTTATCCAGTGGGGAACCCTCCGTTTGTCTCCATGGCAAGGCAGCGCTCAGGGCAACAGAGCTTTCGCTCCAACCTATCTCTCTCTCCATGAGCCATAGTCGCAAGTATGCTGTAGCGCAAGCCGTAGCTTTTTTTCTTACAAATTCATAAAGATAGCAAAAAAAACCCATAGGAGTACTTGACGTGTACCTATCCGTCTGGTACTCTAGAGAAAAAGCCGAGTAATTTAATCAGGATTAGTCAGTGGGGTAGATATATGAAAGTTTCTGCTAAAGGAGAGTACGGGGTACGCGCCATGGCTATCTTAGCATTAGAATACCGGGCTGGACCCGTTCCGTTGCGTGAAATTGCACAGCGTGAGGATATTTCTTATCAATTTTTAGAGCAAATCTTTTTGCCTCTGCGTCGTGCGGGTTTAATTGCTTCAGTGCGTGGTGCTAAAGGAGGCTATGTGTTAGCTAAACCTCCCGAGGAAGTAAAAGTAGGGGATATCCTACGCACATTAGAAGGGCCCATTGCCCCTGTAGAATGTGTTGCAGAAGGCAAGAGTGATTCATGTGGTCGTAGTGCTGCTTGCTTGACTCGTGGTATTTGGGAACGATTACGAGACACAATGTCCGAGGTGTTGGACGATATAACTTTGGCTGATGTGATTAACATATCGGCAGACTCGACATAGGAGGGTTAACCATGCAAAAGGTTTATTTAGACCACGGTGCCACAACCCGTCTGAATGATGAAGTATTTGAAGAGATGAAACCATATTTAACCGAGATTTACGGCAATCCATCAAGTATCCATTCCTTTGGGCGAGAAGCACGTAAAGCCATTGATGAGGCAAGAGAAAAAGTGGCAGCTGCCATTGGGGCTGAGCCAAAAGAAATTATTTTCACCTCAGGCGCTACCGAGGCCGATAACATTGCCATTCGCGGCGTCGCTCGTGCGCAGCAGAAAAAAGGAAATCATATTATTACAAGTGCTGTGGAACATCATGCGGTGCTAGATATGTGTAAGGCCATGAAAAAGGAAGGGTTCGACGTCACTATTTTGCCTGTGGATGAATATGGTCTTGTCAGTGTTGCAGATGTTGAAGCAGCCATTACAGAGCAAACCATTCTCGTTACCATTATGATGGCTAATAATGAAGTGGGAACGGTGATGCCCATAGCAGAAATCGGCCAGATCTGTGAGAATCGTGGCATTACGTTCCACACAGATGCTGTGCAGGCTATCGGCAATTTACCGGTCAATGTTAATGATTTGCACGTGGATCTGCTTTCCCTTTCTGCACATAAGTTCTACGGACCTAAAGGGATCGGTGTCCTATATGTCCGTAAAGGAACCAAAGTAAATCCCTACAATTTTGGTGGCGCACAAGAACGGAAAATCAGGCCCGGAACAGAAAACATTCCCGGAGTGGTTGGTCTAGGGAAAGCCATTGAACTGGCTGTAACAGATATGGAAGCTAAGACAGCACGCGTAAAGGCTATGCGTGATAAATTAAAGGATGGGATATTAGCCATTGATGCTACAAAGCTTAATGGTCATCCTGAACAACGATTGCCGGGTAACCTTAATGTGTCAGTGGAGTACGTAGAGGGTGAATCGCTCATTCTTAGTCTTGATCTTAAAGGTATTGCCGTCTCTAGTGGTTCGGCCTGTACCTCTGGCTCACTAGATCCGTCTCACGTGCTGATGGCGATGGGTTTAGATCATCAAACTGCTCATGGTTCCTTGCGTTTTACGCTTGGTGTTGACAATACAGATCAAGAAATGGATTATGTTCTAGACGTTTTACCGGAAATCGTAACGCGGTTGCGCTCCATGTCTCCTGTCTATGCATGTAAAAAGTAAATCTGGGGGGTAGAGAATAATGTATACAGAGAAAGTAATGGATCATTTCACTAATCCACGCAATGTTGGGGAAATTGAAAATGCAGATGGTGTGGGTGAAGTGGGGAATATGAAATGTGGCGACATCATGCGCATCTACCTTAAAGTCAATGACAAAGACATTATAGAAGACATTAAGTTTAGAACATTTGGCTGCGGAGCAGCTATCGCCACTAGTAGTGCCATTACAGAAATGGTGATGGGTAAAACCATCGACGAAGCGCTAGAAATTTCTAAT
>JANKMV010000271.1 GCA_024650095.1 Bacillota bacterium
ATAGCACATTAAACACATCGTAATGCGCTTTTTCAATTTCGTCAAAGAGCAGAACGCTGTAAGGCTTGCGGCGCACAGCTTCCGTTAACTGTCCACCCTCATCGTAGCCGACATAACCAGGAGGTGCGCCAATTAAACGAGCCACCGTGTGCTTCTCCATATATTCACTCATATCAAGGCGAATCATATTTTCTTCGCTATCAAAGAGGGATTCTGCTAGAGCGCGGGCTAATTCCGTTTTACCCACACCAGTGGGGCCAAGGAAGATGAATGAGCCGATGGGACGTTTAGGGTCCTTGAGCCCAGAACGGGCGCGGATGACCGCGTCGGAAACGGCTTGCACTGCTTCATTCTGCCCTATCACGCGCGTGTGTAGTATCTCATCAAGTCGCAGTAGCTTTTCTTTTTCTCCTTCAATGAGGCGAGAGAGGGGAATTCCTGTCCAACGAGCCACTACTTCTGCCACTTCTTCTGCTGTTACTTCTTCTTTAAGGAGCTTAGCTTCATCATCGTTAAGGTTTGCTTCTGCCTCTTTTAAGCGTTGTTCCAAGGCGGGGATTTTACCATATTGATATTCAGCCACTTTGTTTAAATCGTATTCACGTTGAGCCTGCTCCATTTCAGTGCGGGCTTTTTCTAGTTCCTCTCGTAAGACACCTAAGCCTCCGATGACACTTTTTTCTGCATCCCACTGGGCACGTAGCGTATCACGTTCAGATTTTACTTCTGCCAATTCTTTTTCTAATGTTTGCAGTCGCTCCTTTGATGCTTGATCTTTTTCTTTGCGCAGTGCTTCGCGTTCGATTTCTAACTGCAATAAGCGACGTTCCAAAATTTCCAGTTCTTCGGGCATGCTTTCCATTTCCGTACGCAGTTTAGCCGCGGCTTCGTCAATGAGATCGATGGCTTTGTCCGGGAGAAAACGGTCGGAAATATAGCGATGGCTGAGAATGGCTGCGGATACTAACGCTGCGTCTTGTATGCGTACACCGTGGTGTAATTCATAGCGCTCGCGCAAGCCACGTAGAATGGAAATGGTGCTTTCTACGGATGGTTCTGCTACCATCACTGGCTGAAAACGCCTTTCTAGGGCGGCATCCTTTTCAATATACTGCCTGTACTCATTAAGAGTCGTGGCACCAATACAATGTAGTTCACCCCGGGCCAGCATGGGTTTTAGCATGTTGCTGGCATCCATGGATCCTTCAGCTTTTCCTGCACCCACTACTGTGTGTAGCTCATCGATAAAGAGGATGATGCGACCATCTGCTTTCGTAACTTCCTGTAAAACAGCTTTGAGGCGTTCTTCAAATTCCCCTCTAAACTTTGCACCGGCTACCAGAGAGCCCATGTCTAATGCAACAAGGCGTCGGTCTTTGAGGCTTTCTGGGACATCACCTGCCACAATGCGCCGGGCCAGGCCCTCCGCGATGGCCGTTTTACCCACACCGGGTTCACCAATTAAGACAGGATTATTTTTGGTGCGGCGCGAGAGTACTTGTAGCACACGGCGTATTTCTGTATCACGACCAATCACTGGGTCTAGTTTATTTTGTGCGGCCATGGCCGTGAGGTCTCGTCCATATTTTTCTAATGCTTCATATGTTTCTTCTGGGTTGGCACTGGTAACACGTTGGTTCCCTCGTACGTCTGTCATAGCTTGGAGAAACGTATCGTGTGAGAGTCCGTGTTTTGCAAACACTTTATTGATGCTCGTATCTTCAAACATGGCCAGTACAAGATGCTCCACACTTACATATTCATCTTTAAGTCGTTTTGCTTGATCCTGTGCCCGTACTAGCAGTTGGTTTAGCCGTTGTGTAATGTAGGTAGAGGCTGCGCCTGTTACCGCAGGTAGCTTAGCTAACATTTGCTCAAGTGTAGTGAGCAACGCGTTGGCCGGTTGACCTGCTTTCGTGATGAGGCGGGGCACTAACCCGTTTTCCTGTTGCAGTAGAGCCGTGAGCAGATGCTCGACATCGACGGCTTGGTGGTTCTTACGGACAGCGATATCTTGCGCTTCCTGCAGTGCTAGTTGCGCTTTCTCTGTAAATTTGTTGAGGTCCACACACATCACTCCTATTCATACTCTTTTATTCTTATCGTAAATAGTATTCCACTTCTTGTCAATTAACAAAAGCTAACAAGTTAAGTCTGTGAAAATCTGATCCTGACGATGGACGGACTGTTGGCAATAAAAAATAACTCCCAGGACGGGAGCTATTAGAAAAGAGCGTTGCTAATAAGGCATGAGTTATGAGGACTGCCTTACTCGGTAAAGAAGCAGGATTCGCCGATAAACTCTCGTAGTATGGAGTTTTTAGGAATGTCGTTTGTATCGAGCAGTACGAAACCGGAGAGGAAGAGAAGAAGGCGCTTAGCATTGACATACTCCGGTTCTGTTTGGGCAATTTGTTGTAATAATGGTTCTGCGAATTGTTTGAGGACAGCGAGCTCATAGACAAGTGAAGAGTTAAACATGATATCTGCTTCTTCTTGCATATGAAAGATATTTCTTTCCTCGCCGCGGCGTACAGATGGCCAGCGGCGAATTGTTTCCAAAGCGTCGTTGCCACGGAACTGATTATCACGCACAATACGACGTAACAAGCGCGTGTCTGTGGTGTGGATACGCGTATGACGGTCTACGTTGAGTGCTGTGAGGGCAGAGATATAGATTTTATATTTATGACTACGGGGAATTGATTTTGTGAGCCGCTCGTTTAAGCCATGGATCCCTTCAATTATGAGTGGTTGACCATCTTGGAGTTGGATAGTGTTACCCGTATACTCACGTGTTCCCGTATGAAAATTAAACGTAGGAATCTCTACTTTCTCACCATCAATTAAACGTAATAAATGCTCGTTAAACAAGTCTAAATCAATGGCTTCAATGTGCTCAAAGTCGGGATTGTTCGATTCATCAACGGGTGTATGCTCCCTGTCTACAAAGTAATCATCGAGAGAAATGGGGAAGGGGCGAATACCGTTAACTAACAACTGTGTTCGTAAGCGTTGAGCAAATGTTGTTTTACCAGAAGACGAGGGACCTGCGATGAGAATGATACGAAGTTCATCTTTGCGTGTAGCAATAATATCAGCGATCTGGGCAATTTTCTTTTCATGCAGTGCCTCCGCAATACGTATAATATCAGGCCCTTGTTTCTCCGAAATGAGGTCGTTGAGTATGCCTACGGTGTGAAAACCTAAAATCTCTGACCACTCTTCAGATTCACGAAAAACGTCAAAAAGCTGTTTCTGCTCGATATAGGTGGGAATGACAAAGGGATCTTCTTGGGTGGGAAAACGTAAAACAAGACCGGGGGCACGGAAATGTAGAGCAAACCACTGGAGGATTCCTGTGCGCGTCACCATATAGCCATGGAGCGAATCGGTTAATTCACCTAATGAGTAGACGGTTAGGTCATCTGAGGGCCAGCGCTCATAGAGGCGTACTTTATCATCAAAGCCTTCTTGGGCAAATGGCAATCTTCTTTTCGTCAATAGATTGCCAAAACGTGTATTCATAAGAGCTTGACG
>JANKMV010000272.1 GCA_024650095.1 Bacillota bacterium
GCTACATTCGCCGCAATATCCTAAAATTCCCCTCCAAGGCCGACCAAAATTGATCTTTGGGAAAAAGATAAGGCTAGAGTTCGCTTCTCTAGCCTTATGGCATGTATTATTTTGTGGCAACTATAGCTGCAAACGTACTGCGGTTTAGTTACGGTTAAAACGTAACCATTGCGTAGTAAAACGTTTAAAAAAAGTGAGTAAATTAGCACGGGCTACATCGGTGGCGGGTACGAGACTGATGCGTCCTAATTCCTCACCTTCAGCCGACTTTACAATTAAGTGACCCACTTCTACAGTCGTCGTCAGTGGTGCAGCTACCCGCTCTGGCAGAACGAGTTCTCGGTTTGCATCATCGCCCGCTCCTTTAGCAAGGAGTAAGGCAAAATCCTCCTTGGCCACAACATTAACTTCTAGCTGCTGTCCCTTATCCACCGCTACTTTACCCAAGACATCGCCACATTTAACAATGGGGACACTTTGAAAATTCGCAAAGCCCCAATCTAAGAGCGTACGCGCTTCGTCAAAGAGGATGGGTCGACCCTGTGCCTTCATGATAACAGCCAGCAGCCGTGTCTCACCCCGTTTTGCCGTGGCAGAAACACAATTACCCGCCTCATCGGTAAACCCAGTTTTAACACCATCTGCACCGTCATAGTAACGAATCAAATTATTGGAGTTACTAAGAAAGACGCCTTCCTCTTTCTTAATTTTTCCCTTGAGGAATTCTTCATCCATCCAGATGGTCATCCACTCATGCATTTTAGGGTACCGCAACAACTCCATGGACATGAGAGCAATATCATACGCGGTAGTGTAGTGATTTTCATCATGGAGGCCATGGGGATTGACAAAGTTTGTATTCTCCATGCCCAATTCCTGTGCTTTGGCGTTCATTTGCTCCGCGAATGTTTCAACAGAACCGGCCAAAAACTCCGCCATGGCCCAGGCACCGTCATTGGCGGAGCCCACGGCAATACCAATCATTAAATCTTCAAAAGAAATGCGATCACCCGGAGAAAGAAAAATTTGTGATCCGCCATGGGCAGCGGCTTTCTCACTGACGGGAATCATGTCTGCTAGGGTTACCTTTCCACTTTCCAACGCTTCCATAGCCAAGACCATCGTCATCACTTTCGTTACACTGGCAGGGTACAGTTTTTCATGCGCATTATTTTCATACAGTACCTGCCTGCTATGCACGTCCACCAACAACTGCGCACCGGATTGGAACTCAAAGTCTGTCGCGAGTGCGGGCATGGCAACCCCGAGCATCAGCAGAATCACCAGTAGGGCTATTAAACACTTGTTTTTCATGATATTTCCTCCCAGCATCTTTTCACTCTACTCCTATTTTCCGGCGCTGGAAAAAAATTATACCGACCTAGGCCGGTATATTAAATATTTTCTGCTTCTATCCGCTCTAAAATTAATGGTGATGTGGGCGGTTGTTGTTCGGAATAGCCATATGCCGACGAAAGTTGAGTCGTGGCCAGCGCCAATTTCTCATCACTATTACAGAAAATTTCAGCTAGCAGCTCTCCTGCCGCCACAAAATCTCCTATTTTTTTATGTAAGATAATGCCTGCCAGTAAATCGATCTCGGCTCCTTTTTGCTCTCGCCCGGCACCGAGTAGCACGGCTGCCTGCCCGACCTTAAGGGCATCGAGTTCACACAAAAAACCACCAGCCACGGCACGCAACTCGCCACGATTACGCGGCGTGCCCAATTTTGCCGGCGTATCGACTGCGGTGGTGTCCCCACCTTGGGCGGCAACAAAACGACGAAACATAGCAAGGGCTGAACCGTCGTTCAATAAGGCAGATAAGATCTCTTCTGCCTGTGCCAGCGATGGTGCCAGCTTGCTATTGACCAACAACTCGGCACCAAGCGCCAGCGATAGCGCTTTTACATCCGCCGGACCGTAACCTTGTAGTGTTTCGATGGCTTCGATCACTTCCACATGGTTGCCGATGGCAAAACCCAGTGGCTGCTCCATGGCAGACAATAAGGCCACCGTTTTTCTACCCAGCGCAGCGCCAATGGACGTCATCATTTGCGCCAATTCACGGGCGCTGGCCAAATCGCGCATAAAGGCACCACTACCCACTTTAACATCTAAAACAATATTTTGTGCACCAGAAGCAATTTTTTTACTCATGATGGAAGATGCAATCAGCGGAATACTGTCCACAGTGGCGGTAACATCACGCAACGCATACAGTAGGCCGTCTGCCGGTGTCATCTGAGGCGTCTGTCCGGTAATGGCTATGCCTACATCCCGTACCTGAGCTAAAAATTCGGTGCGTGTTAAATCGGTACGAAATCCAGGAATACAGGACAATTTATCAATGGTACCCCCTGTATGGCCAAGACCTCGTCCAGACATTTTGGCGATGGTGACCCCAGCCGCCGCCACCAAGGGCAACAGCACTAAGCTGATTTTGTCACCCACGCCGCCGGTGGAATGTTTATCCGCTACAATACCAGCCAACATAGACAAATCCAGCGTCTCGCCGGAAGCAACCAGCGCTTCTGTTAAAGTCACCGTTTCTTCTCGATTCATACCGGAGAAATAGATGGCCATTAATAAGGCTGAAACCTGATAATCTGGGATTTCCCCCACCATGTAGCCTGCGATAAAGTGTTGAATCTCTGTTTGTGACAACGCACTGCCGTCACGTTTTTTATGGATCATTTCTACCATGCTCATTTTTTATACTGCTCCAATTCTTTAGCAAAAGACTGTCCCGCTTCAAGTGGGGAGATCCCCAGCAAATGAGCCACGGTTGCACCTGCGTCGGCAAAACTTGCACGAATTCCTAGCGAACCAGGTTGCACTTGCGCACCGAAAACGAGCAGCGGTACATACTCACGCGTATGATCCGTATGGGGGAAGGTGGGATCACAACCATGATCGGCCAGCACCAGTAGCACATCATCTTCCTGCATTTTTTCTGTTAGTGTCTGCAATTGCCCATCCACCCGCTCTAAGGCACGGGCATAGCCTTGTGCATCATTTCTATGACCATAGACCATGTCAAAATCGACTAAATTGGTAAACAAAAGTCCTGTGGGGTATTTATCAAGCATTGCGAGCAATGTCGACATGCCGTCATCATTATTTTTTGTATGTACAGACGCCGTAATGCCTCGTCCAGCAAAAATATCCGGTATTTTGCCAATCCCCACCACTTCATGGCCAGCAGCCACTAGTTTATCTAAGAGCATCTCTTGGGGAGGTACTAATGAATAGTCCTTACGATGAGGGGTCCGTTGGAAATTACCAGGCTTGCCAGCAAAGGGCCGTGCAATCACGCGACCCACTGCATGCTCGTCCGTTAACAACTCACGTGCTGATGAACACCACTGATAAAGCGTATCTAGTGGGACTACGTCTTCATGGGCAGCGATTTGAAAAACGCTATCCGCCGATGTATAGACGATAGGGTAACCCGTTTTTATATGCTCTTCACCTAACTGTTCAATAATTTCTGTCCCCGAGGCTTTAACATTACCGATAATCT
>JANKMV010000273.1:0-2902 GCA_024650095.1 Bacillota bacterium
CAATGGTCATGCAATCCACAGGGTAGCGTCGCTGCGTTTTCTTCCTTTTTGCTTTTCTTATCGTCTTCGTGAGTATTTTCAAATTCACTGCCACCGGCAGCAAAGCCAAAGGAAACGCGTGATATGGGGATGATGGTGGTGCCATCCTGTGTTTCCACTGGATCACCAATAATGGTGTTCACATCTACCATCTCTTTAATATTTTCCATTGCAGTTTTCATTAAGCCCTGAATCGGGTGTTCATACATAACTAGTCTTTACCCCCTCTTATTTTGGTCGACAATAACAGTAAACTACCAATGATAAAGTGCCCAATGCGGAAAGAAACCACAGAATCGAACCTAGCTGCAAACACAGGTTGGGGACTAAAATCCGGGTTAAAGCTTATGGTTGGTGGCTCCTTAAAGTGCAATCGTTGCTGCGCTATCTGCACAATCATTCCAGCCGCTGTCCAGAAAACGCCAGTCATTGTTCCTGTTAACGCAGCATCTTCCATACCCGCACGCACACGTAAAACGACCTTTTCCACAGTCATCGCGCGAGTATAAAATTTAGTTATGTACCAGAGTAAACGCTTATTTTGCTGCACCCATACTAGTACTCGCTGCACTTTGTCCCAATCCAGATCAAATACAGAAAATTTTTCTTTTTCCTCTTTCACCAATTTATCCTGACCTGCTTTTAATTCCGCTTCTAGTGTTACATCAAAAGGCGTTGCCTGTTGAATAAACGGTACTTCCACATTAAAGCGAAGCAGTGAGAAAAACGTATTGACGCGAATATTCATAAAATCATTTTTATTTTCCCTTACAAAAAATAGATTTATACGTACCGGTACAAGTTGAATTAAAAGCATAATTGCAAAATAAAAAGGTATCATTGTCAGAAATAATTTCATGCGCCCACCACATTGCACAATTTTTTCTTACCTTGTCCTAATTGAGGAAAAAAATGCATTGAAACGGAAGAACGTTAAAACCCCATAGTGTAGACATTTACTTTGTCCATACTATGGGGTACGTTTTTGATCTCCTCTTGCTTCTATCCATGGATAACTATAGTTTAGTTTCCACGTCCGCGTCTTCACGCAGAGTCGTATATTCTTGTTCAACTTGTGCATTAACCTTTGCAGTCAGCACAGCTTCTTTAACTTGCTCTGTAACGTCCGCAAACTCTACTTCCTCTGCTTCTTGTTTTTTAGTAACCTCAATAATATGAAAACCATGCTCAGACTCAACAGGCTCACTAAACTCACCGACGGGTAGGGTAAATGCCACCTCTTCAAATTCCTTTACAAATGCGCCATGGCCCACTAACCCCAGGGCTCCGCCTTCACTTGCAGAACCGGGATCCTTAGAATACTCCTTGGCAAGCTCTGCGAAATCTCCGCCCCCTTGTAAAAGAGCGAACACATCATTGGCTTCTTCTTCGCTTTCGACCAAAATATGACGAACTTCAATTTTTTCGGGAATATTAAAATCTTCTTGATGTTCGACAAAGTATGCTTCCACTTCTTCATCCGTTACTTCAGTTTTACTACGCACTATGCCAAGAAGCAATAATTCTGGACGCATACTTTCCTTTAGTGTCTCTTTGGTAATGCCATACTGGTCTAGTGCTTGCTGAAAGTATTCTTCCATGCCATAATAATTTTCTGCAATCAGTTTCTCGATTTGCGCATCAAGCTCTTCCTCAGTCACTTCTACACCCAGATTCTTCGCTTCTTGCGTAATAATACGATCACTGACGAGCTGCTCTAAAACGGTACTCCCACCATTGGCCACAAACGCTTCATAAAGCTGGTCCTTTGTAATCTTTTCGCCATTTACCGTGGCCACCACTTCGCTACGTTGATTTACAAAAATTGCGCCCGCTATCGTAATCACGAGTAAAATAATAAGAACGAGTGATACTGTTTTATTTTGCATATTTCACCTCTTAAATTATTTGCAGCAGTAACAAATCTGTCCGCCGCTTTTTCTTTGCTCGAAACATAACAGACTCTATTTTATCAAGGAATTGTTACAGAGTTATGGACTTGCCTTTTTCTTTCGTTAACATTCTAGTCATCCCCCGGCACAAGGCGAGGAAGTTCACTTAGATCCTTTAAACCAAAATATTTTAAAAAGTCCCTGCTTGTTCCATATAAGATGGGGCGACCAGGAGCATCCTTGCGACCAACTGTACGAACAAGGCGCCGTTTCTGCAGGGTGATCATCACTGCATCAACCTTAACACCACGTATGGATTCAATATCAACACGAGTTACAGGTTGACGATATGCAATAATAGCGAGTGTTTCCAACGCCGCTTGCGAAAGCGCATAGCTTTTTTCCCCTTTAAAAAGTTTCTCAATGACCGAGGCATACTCAGGTTTAGTACTAAATTGATAGCCCTTGGCAATCTCCATCACCTGAAGTCCATGTTCGACCGCATCGTACTCTTGCTGCAATATCCTTAACGCTTCACGGACTTCTTTGGTTTCAGCACCGATGATATCTGCAATTTTATCCGGAGGTAACGGTTCTTCCGTAACAAAAAGAAGGGCCTCAACCAGCGGTTTAATCTCCATCTTCCCACCTCCAGCTATGATTTCCGCATAACGAGCAGTTCTCTCAAGGGTCCCGGTTGCCATACGACGATTTTGCGCACACGCACAAGCTCCAACAATGCCACAAAGGTAGCAATAATTTCAGACATTCCGGCTGTCGGTGAAAAGAGAGCAAAAAAGGACAGTCCTTCTTTCTTGCCCCGCAAAACTTGTAGTATCTGCTTCATTTGATCCTGCACAGAAAAGTCGTCCGGATCCACATCTTGGGGCTGACGCTCTCGTTCGGCGATCATTTTTTGAAACGCCTGCATGAGGGCCGGCAGTGTGACGCCAGAAATGGAGATATCCTCT
>JANKMV010000273.1:2912-3514 GCA_024650095.1 Bacillota bacterium
TACTAGCACCACTTTCTCACCTGAGAGGGAACGAACAAATACACGCTTCTGTGCCACCTCATATCGCCGTAGTTCTTCGGCTACGTCACGAAAATGTCGATAGTCCAGGAGCCGTTGCAACAATTCCTCCTGGGAATCGATGGCCATACTATCTTCATCCTCATCAGCTTCGCTAGTAATGGTGCCAGGTAATAGTTTTTTGGATTTTAATTTTAATAAGGTTGCGGCCATAACCAAAAAATCTGAAGCGACCTCCAGATTTAGCTCCTGCATCAACTGGATCGTTTCTAGATACTGTGAAGTAATGTCGGCGATGGAAATATCATAAATATCCACTTCCGCCTTATCTATAAGATGAAAAAGCAAGGCAAAGGGACCTTCAAAGGTTGGTAGACTAAGCAGATATTCCACCGGCGACTTCCTTTCTTCTTGACGCTAAAAGTTCAAAAGTTCTAACCTGACCCCGGTTTATAGCTTCAGGTTCATTGCTTCGCGGACTTCTTCCATGGTTTGGGCGGCTATAACGGATGCACGCTTGGCACCCTCTTGCAGAACGAGCCGTTAACATTATTACCATTGAAAACCCCATTGAATTTTTACAT
>JANKMV010000274.1:0-1002 GCA_024650095.1 Bacillota bacterium
TCGGCGCGTATTTACTTTAAAGCGCAAACCTGGTCTTGCGACTTTACGAAATTCGAATGATTTTGTGCAGCTAACCCAGCTGCCAGTAGAACGCGGCATTGTTGCTGTTTATGTTGTGCCAACTCCAAGATTTTTTCAATGGACTCTTGCTTGGCACTCTCAATAAAACCGCAGGTATTAACAATGATGGCATCGGCATCAGTTGTATCTGTTACTAAAATAAAATTTTCTTCTGCAAGAAGTGCCAACATCATTTCACTATCAACGAGGTTCTTGGCACATCCCAGTGAAACCAGTGCAATTCGAATATCTGACATGTTTCGCGTCCTCCATCTTGTTACTCCACGTTAAGTATAATGGAGCTTGAAACAGTTGTCAAAAGTGAAAATTGTTAGGTGGCTTCAACTTCATGTCTTCCCAGACGTGACTTTTCTCGCCGCGTGATGGCAAACAACTCCAAGTGATTGAGATCTTCCACAATATATAACGACGCATCAGCCGTTTGCGCCAACTTTTCCAGAAATTCGCGCTGAGGTTCAAGTCCAATACATATTAAATGAATCTTATGTCTCCGCATGAGAGCGCCTGCCTCAATGGCATCCAGGTACGGATCCGTAAGACCATCGGCCCAGGTGGGCAACCCATCAGTAATGAGAATAACTAAATGCTTCTTTCCCCGTCTTTTCCGCACATAGTTGACAGCGGCACGCATGCCTTCACCCATGGGCGTTAAACCCTCTGCATTCATGGCTCGCAGACCTGCGCGCACTGAGCTTGCTTGACGAGTGGCTCGGACTTTAACGGCCACATCACTTTCTTGAAATGTGATTAGAGAAAGCGGTTCATGCATTTGCTGTACAAGCTGATCGGCCAGTAACTTTACTTCTTCAATACGCTTACCATTCATACTCCCACTGGTATCCACTAATAAGCATACCTCCAGTGGAAGTTCACCTGCTTCCTGCAAAACACATAAATCAGTTGCCGTAATTTGACGTTGGT
>JANKMV010000274.1:1012-3503 GCA_024650095.1 Bacillota bacterium
AAATTATAGAAATTGGCAAGGTTCGCTTCAAAGCCAGCCACGCAGTTTAATGATCTCCATTTCCAACTCGAGCACGTTGGTCACCACCAAGTAAACGTCGGGTAGCGGCAGTCATGATGGTTTCCACCATGGCCAAAGGAGCATCATCCCCTTGCTCCCTTGGTTTTACTTTACTTGTAGAAATGGGCCCTAGATCCTGTTGCCCCTGGCGCAGACAATGGTAATGAAAACGCCTAAAGACGCTGGGGAGTGCTTGCTGGTGCAGGCGTCGAATTTCTTTTTCCACCATTTCTACATCCAACCCAGAGTGATTACTTTCTCTTTGCATGTCAACAGCACCATTACCATCTGCAATGGTGCTGGCACTCGCTTTACCAAACCACCTGTCTCCTACTGCCGATCGGGGGCGTCTAGCTTTTTTTTTTCGTTGTCGTCTTCTCGGTAGGACGCTTCCGTCGTTTCCACATTTGTTTGCTGACCGGAACCGTAAGTGGAGCGGTTTTGGATAAAACGCTGCCACAAGCCATGCCACAGCGCAGGATAGCGGAGATTGGGCCCATTTTTCCCTTCCTTTATCTGCCTTTTTGTGGCAGTGGTTTTCTGTCTTTGCTCGCTAGCGGCTACGGAAAGGGCATCCCCCACTTCTTTGAGAAGAGGCGACTCAAGACGGTGCCGCAGAGCAGCCGGTAGCACAACAGCCAAATCCGCAAAATCTGCGAGTGACTTTCCTAAAAGGAGTGCATGTAGTCTGGCCCCAAGCCTAGCTGCTTGCACCCCCCGAATACTTTCCAAACGAAACTTCAGGTAGAGCGTACTTAAAAAATCATCTACCCGTTCGTCAATGGCAACGTCGGCTAGATCAAAGGCTACGGGATCCGTTACTGCATACGTAGCAACTTGTTTTATGCTAGCTTGCATAATGGCTCTCACCGTTTCTACATCACCGGGACGTTGAATTTGTACGGCAAAGTCGAAACGATCCGCAAGTTGACGGCGTATGTCACTGAGTGGACCTGGCTCTTCATCTGGGTTTGACGCTGCCCAGACACTAATGGTAAGGGGCATTTCTATTGATTTTAAGCCTGTTTCCTCAATTTGTACACGACCTGGCTTCGTCCCCATGGCGTCCAATAGTACATCGACTAGCGCGGGCGACGTGTCCGCGAGACGATTGATTTCATCAATAAAAACGATACCACGATGTGCTCGCGGCAGTGTCCCCGGTAGAAAGGCAGATTCCGGTGATTGAGTCGACGTAAGTTTCTCCAAATCAATGCTACCAACGACGGTACCAATTTTTGCAGAATGTGAAATCTCTAAAAATGGCATTTTACACCACTGGTTTGCTAACTCCAACTGTTGCTGATGATCAGGACAATGTGGTGCCACGGGATCACAATTATAGAGGCAATCTTTTACTCGTTTAATCGCAGGTAAACACGTTTTTGCAGCCCTGATCAATGTGGTTTTACCGGTACCTCTTGGTCCTTCCACATGAAAATGCAGGGGTATCCCCAGTCTAGCAGCAAGGATGCTTAGTTGAATAAAGCGTTGCAGTTCCTCGTTTCCCGCATGGAAAATAACATCATTCCAGTTCATAGCAACCTCCACTGTTTTTCTATAAAGGCTACCCGAAAAATAAGAGAATCATACGCCCAGGACATTCTCTCGGCTACACTTGAATATAACCTTTCATCATGATGAAACAAAAAAATAGGCTTTACAGTACTGGCAACACTCGCCATTTGCTAACTTAAGCGATATATTTTCTCAAAAAAAAAGGACAGTTACCTGTCCCTACTCGTTATTTCTTGTAATGGTGAGTGTGTATGGATGAATGGTTTCAGGTAGATCAACCTCTTGGCCGTTGATTTTGAGTGAAAAGGCAGGTGGATTGCCCGGACGAATGGTCATTTCTTCGCTCGCGGTTACTTCTTCGCCTTGATTGCGGCGAAAGGTCTGCGATAAAGCTTCTGTACCATCTGCAATTACTTTAATCCAACAAGCGTTGGAAAAACTTAATTCAGCCGTAATCTCGTCCGCGTTGGCGACAATAAAACGCACATCTTCTGTGTTTGGATCTCGCGTCACTGTTAAGGCTAGTGGTTCTGGCTCCTCTACTTCGGGCTCTACTTCCCGCTCATTTTCCACTTCATTATTCTCTTCACCGGTGGTGGGGGCTGGGTCTACTGGCGGCGGTTGCCGTTCAGACAACAATCGTATCGCTGTGTAAAGAAGGGCGGCCACCAAGAGGATAATTATGAAAATTGACAGTAAGCGTGTGAAGGAAAAGTTTTTCCCCGTGCCATGGATGGCTACTTTAGACTTTACCATCCGTTTCTTTTTTGGTGTATCTATTTTTTGAGGTGGTGTTGCCTCAGTACTTTCTTCTGTTTGCTCTGGCGTTTGCAAATTATTGTAACGGTTCATTAGTTCATTGGCATCTAAACCTAACTCGGTGGCATATTTACGAAGCGCACCCTTAAAATAG
>JANKMV010000275.1 GCA_024650095.1 Bacillota bacterium
GTAATAGTAATAACGGCGTACAGAGATATTTGATGGCTGTACTACCAAATTGGCTAAATCCCATTGCTGATAACAATCTCGTGGGATGAGAAGCTGATCTTGATAATCATCATACACGGGCGTGCCCGGTAAGGGCGTGAAGGGCTGCAAATTAATAAAACGTAACTTCATCTTCTGTAGCCACTGCTGCAACAGGAAAAAGTCTTCCTTGGTCCAATCGATACCCACAATTAAAGTAGCATAACAATCCACGTCATACTTAGCCAGAACGCGGATAGCCTGCTCATTAAGCAAAACACTACTTTTCTTATTATATTTTTCTAACTCCTGAGGGTTAGGTGATTCCACCCCCACAATGACAGCACGTAATCCCACCTGAGCAAAGCGCGCGATAATATCTTCATGCGCAGCAATAAAGTCAGCTCGACCGTAGATTAAAAAGTGTTTGTCGATGCTATGATCCTCTAGAAGAGAACAAAACTGGCGTACCCGTTGGGGATCGACTAAAAAATTATCATCCACAATATAAATTTCCGGTTCCGTAATTCCCTTAATCTCTTCAATAACATCCGTTAGCTTTCGTTCAAAATAGCCACCATCCGTCACTTGCCTACAGAAACAAAAACTACAAGTATATGGACACCCATAGGATGTTTTTAAGAGTGCACAGGGATTATGATAAATGTAGTAATAACGGTGGCGATAGTGCGCTGTAATGCTCCGCTTAGGAAATACAGGAGGAATAAATTCTTCTGCCGGAGAAGCATGTGTACCGGGGTTTGTGATAACTTTCGGCAATACCCCTTCTGTCCCTGCCTCCATCTGTGTTAAGAGGGAGCTAAAGTTCTGCAGTGGGTTCTTTGCCACAATAAAGTCAATATGAGGATCGAAAAAATCCTCGGGCACAACCTCTGCATGTACCCCACCAATCACCACATGGATGGTAGGATCAAATGATTTAATAATACGGGCATATTCTTTAATCACATTAACGTGAGCAATATAAGCGGTCAGTGCCACCACCTGTGGTTGAATCTGTTGCAGGTGATATAGCAGTGGTTTTTTGTCTATGATCAGATCAATCAATGACACTTGATGATGGTCCTGCACCATGGCGGCGAGGTACTCCAACTCCAAGGGTTCACAAATCATCATACTCTGCAAGCCAATGGTGTCGGCGTGGGGGCGAGGGCGTACCAACAAAACATTCATATTACGCGACCCCTTTGGCAATGGTGAGAATGATACTGGGCATATAAAAAGATGATGGCAAACTTTTTTGTTCCTGCAGAACAAAACCATTTTGCATTAACATATACTTGATGGCAGCACGGGAGGGATAATGTGCTTTACTTGTTGTTACCTTCACCATAGCCAACACAGCCTTATCATACATATTATTTACCGAGGCATTGACCACAAGCAGGATGCCATTGGGCTTAAGCACCCGTTTCCATTCTGTAATGGCCTTTTGTTGATCCTGGTAATAGGGCAGGGAATGGCTGCAAGTAATAATATCAAAGGATGCGTCAGCAAAGGGGAGTTGCATGGCATCCCCTTGCACGAATGTCGCTTGAGCGAGTTTTTTTTCTAAGGCGGCGTCAATCATTTTTTGTGAAGAGTCGATCCCTACCACGGATAACTTCTCATTATAGGTGAGCAAACTTTGCACAAGCTGACCTGTGCCACAACCCACATCGAGAATGGAAAGGGTATCCTGGCAGTAGAGCTGCTCACGTAGCTCATGGAGGAGCAAACGGCGTGTGGGAGCAAGGGATACTTTTTGCACCCACAGCCGGTCATAACCACGAGCCCAAAAGTCCCACACGTTACGCGTTTTGCACGTAATGGGAACAAGTATACTTGTCCCTACACTCGCGAGTGTTTCTTTACATAACGAGGACAAGGAACGCATGATGGGGCCGACATTCTTGCGCAGGCGTTGAGGATGTAGCAGTGAAGAGGCATACAAGCGATAAAATTCAAGATAAAACTGAAAAGTTGTCAATTTTGTGGGCGCCAATAGAAGATGAAGGAAGTCATTCGCCTCGAATTTATGCGACGGTATCACCAGCTGCTCTTGGTAATGCTCATACTCCGGCAAGCCCCGCAGAGGCGTAAAGATAGAAAACATGCATTGATCTGGGTTTAAACTTTTAATGGACTGACGTAAACGACGAAAGTCATCATGATCATATTCATGGTCAACAATAAACAAAGCACAGCTGGCAATCTCATATTTACGAAGCAGTTCCAGAGCACGTACGTTACTATCTGTTGTCGTCTGCTTACCATATCTTGCCAGTGTGTCATCATCCATGGCCTCTAGCCCTAGGATAATTTCACAGATCCCCGCAGCTTTTATTCGCGGTAAAATTTCCTCATGCAGGCACACAAAATCTGCCCGCGCATAAATAGAAAAGTTTTTCTTTATTTGTTCTGCTTCGATATGGTGGCAAAAATCGTGAATGCGGCCTATATCAATCAAAAAGGTATCATCAATAATAAAGATCTTCTCGTGGGGAATATTTTTAATCTCTGCCATCACTTTTACCATATCTCGTGTTGTATACTTGCCATCGTTGAGCTGACCACAATAGCAAAAGTTACATTCATGGCAACAACCCCAGGCCGTTTTTACGAGGGCGCACTCCTCTTGACCGAAATAACGGAATTGCTTTCTAAAAGCGAGTAAATGAGAGCGGTCAGGAAATGGCAATTGGTTAGGATCCATTGTTTGAGCACCATTCTTTTGCCACTGCCCTTGCCAAAAGATGCAAATGTTCTTACATTCCGCTAAAGATAACCCTTTATCTAGCGCAGATAGGACGTCTTTAAAAGCAATCACAGCATTAGCATGAACCACCACATCAATGGCGGGGACATAGAAATCTTGCCAGTTAAGTTCGGCATGCACGCCTCCCACAAGCACCGGTAGCTTATCATTATAGCCCTTTACAAGGCAGGCATACTCTTTGATGATATTAACATGGATGGTGTAACCAGTAATGGCCACCACATCAGGCTTGTGCACACGTAAAAAGTCCGCGAAAGGCGAACTTTTAAGCTGTCCATCATAAATCACATAGGTATGACCCAGCTCTGTGGTTGCGGCCGCTAAATACTCCAGCTCTAACGGCTCAAAGGTAACAATACTTAGTTTATTAAATAGGTTTTTTGGTTTTGGCCGCACTAACAGTATTTTCATAGGGCTCCTTCACTTTTAAAAACTTGGTATTGTTGTGCGGGTACCTGATAGCTAAAAAAAACTGTCATTTTTTTAGCCAACAAATTAAGCATGCTCACGGAATGGTGCAGGCAAAGATACTTGCTATGGAGACTACAACCAAGTTTTAGTTTACTATCTTCGGCTGTTTGACCAAAATCTACCACTTGAAACTTGCGCTCTATACCGTATTGCAAAATTTCTAAAAGAAGATTGTGATAAATATAAAGACGGGGATAATCCAAGCAGCAACGCTTTGTACAATAAATTG
>JANKMV010000276.1 GCA_024650095.1 Bacillota bacterium
CTTTGCTTACTATAATCTTGTGTCTGACTGGGGCTCAATTCGGTTGTAGAAGGTCCTGTACGAATATAAAAACGTTCCGTGCCACCATCCTTGACAAATACAGGCTTGGAAGCTTTACGACACTTAATTACCATTACACGACAGTCATCGTAATCGTCAAACTGGACATGTAGACAGGTCACAACCGATATGTCCATACGGGACTTGACGAGATTCACCAGATGAAGACCCGCCTTGTCTTCGTTTTCGAATTCTACAACCTCACTACCTACTGGTGTGCCATCATCTGAAACGCCTATAATCAGGGTGCCTCCGTTCGTGTTAAGAAATCCCGCCAGAGTTTTAAGCACAGCCAGCTCCATGCGCTGGTCTTTGTTTCCTGTATGCAGATTGGTACGCAGCGTGGATTTGAACTCCACAGCTTCAGATTCACCATTCATTATCACCTTTGACAGATCTATTTTTTCCAAAGACAAATTGTCCTCAAGTTCTCCAGACACAAGTATACTGTAACCATCGGCAATCACTTGAGCCATCAGTTCCCGCCGTTTCTCCAGAAACTCCTGATAACCCAGCAGTTCCCAGTTTGAAGGCAGAGCATGTAAGCGATACATTAGCTCCAGCTCAGCCTGGCTAAAGCGCGCCTTCATATCGGGCAAATAATCCGCCGGTGATTGATCAGAGATAGCATTATTATCGCCCCATTCTACCAACGCATAGTTGGCGATCTGGTTGGTCACACGAGTTGATGAAACGCCTTGTATCTTTAGAAAGCCCTTTGGGAAAAGATGGTGACGTTCCACAGCTGCACGATTAGCATGCATCGATGGGTCCAACAGATCGGCTACTTTAACCTTAGAGAATAGTGCTTGCGCATTCAGGAGCACCAGTGCTGCATGGTAGGCAAAGAGGGATGGGCTGCGAGGTGATGATGTCGCCAAATCATTGGGTAGTGACACAGCCCAGTAATCTTTGGTGAGTGTAATATTACAGATATGGCTCAGTGTTTTCACAAAACCTTCCGCCGTGCTTACGTCACGCAAGCGGGCCAAATCAAATTCCATGGCTGATTCGGGGGAACCGGTAAAGCGGCCAGTAACCGCTGACATGAAAAACCACCGTGAAATCAAATGCCTTAGCTCAAACTCCGAAACCATATATTCCGTTCGACCAATTAAATATAGCATGTATGAGAACAACAGATTGTTCTGTGAACTGATCATTTTTCCGCTGCGGAACCCAGCCTGACGAATACAGTTCATGAAATCGTGCCAATGTTGCAGGTTCAGCACCCGTTGCTGAGCATTCTTGAGCAATTCAAATTGCTGTTCCCGTCGCTCTTCACTAAATTTTTCAGTTTCCAAATCTTTTCCTCGCAAAATCGAGTAGACATATTTTAGTCGAGCGCGTTTGAATGCGACACCTACGCACACACGCAACAACTGATCGGGTGAAGGTTCAATAAAATGATTGAATGGCGACGCCTCTCTTTTCGTGGGCTTACGTGATTCGCGGCAAAAACTCTCTAATGCAGTACGCCCCTCATCCCAGAAAACTGACATCAAAGTCAAGATAAAATCAGACTGATTCAGCGGTGTACCCTTACTGTTAATTCTCACAAATACGTCCGATACCGCCTCCTCATCAATATCCGAGGCTAATTCAAGAGCTGTAAAAGGAAACCCAAGTAATCCTTGAAGTTTAAGGATCCGGTCTTCAATGATAAACTCCTCATCTTCATTTATCTCACGACTCGTTCGCAGATTTTCTAAATACTCTCGAATAATACGTGTTATCTTGGCATCAGCGCTCCACAAAATAGAGATATCCGGGATAAAGGCTTTGTCACGGCGGATAGCAGCGTCAGCTACTTCAAACCGTTCTTCTAGCGGGTTAAAAGCTATCCGAATACGTTCGCTTTCAAAGTTTTCTCTTAGAACTGGGGTATTTTTTATAACGGCATACATGGAAGTCAGACGTTGTTGTCCATCCACAATCACCAAACGGGGTGTTTTCTGCTTCGTTTCTGTACCGATGGTCCGTGTAGTATCGGCCAAACCATTTTGCCAGAAAAGCAAATAGCCCACGGGGTAACCTTTATACATTGAATCAAACAGATCGCGAACTTTTGCGTTCTTCCAGACAAAAGGCCGCTGAATATCCGGCAGTCCAATATCGCCCAAGCCGATATACTTGACCAACGAGCCCAGATCATAATCAACTTTAGTAAAGACAGTCTCACTCACATGCTTACCTCCTCTCAAGCGACAACACTAGTGTTTTTTTTAATTAGTAATAGCATAAAGTATTAAATTAATAATTCTTTACAAGTAAAAGAACTCCTTTAAAAAGAGTCCTTTTTCTACCATGAATGCTATTGTAAATTATGGGATTATCATTATTCGGCCCAAACGCTTCTTTTATAAAGGTTTAATGCTGATGAAGTGATACAAATAATCCACTATTCCTGATAGATGCGCAGAGGCCTTGAGCCGAGGCTACACTGGATGTGACCGGTCGACGTACCAGCAATTCTACCAAGTTCATCCATTGTGATTTCTTCGTTTACCATACGCCCAAGTAAATAGGCCTCATCATCTATTTTAACGTCCTCTACATCCGTAACGTCAGCAAACGCCTGATCCATGTTCATGGAAAGCAACGGTACTTTTTTCCCGCGTATAATAACAATGCCGTTTTTCTTTGGATCAGGTGTAATTAAATGACGAACATAGCCGTCTCCCGCACCAAAGCCCAATACGGCTACTCTAGTTTTCTGCTTCATGATGCATGATCCAAAATAACTGATACTTTCACCCTGTTCAGCAATCAGCACATTTGATACAAATGTTTTCCATGTGATCGCGGGTTGAACGTTAAACGTGCCTGTAGGGTCATATCCAAGCCAGAGTGCTGCGGGACGTACCATATTATCATGTGCCGCTCGATTTCTTACAACAGCATCCGAGTTGGCAGCGTGGACATATTTGAGAGAAATACCGTCTGCCTCAATCTGCTTAATCCCTAGGCTTCTTGCTAGCCCTTGTGTACCTTCTTCTCCGTTAACTCCGCCATTTTGACTGCCAGGTTGCCAATAACAGGAATTTTATACTCCTTATACTGAAAACCCTGAATGATGGCGATAACGGCAAACACTAAGATTACGATAGATACAATGGTCCCAAGGGTGGCTATAAGGCCTAGCAGACCAAGTCCTGATCCTGGAGAGTAATGTAATGTGGCCACAAATATGGCTGTAAGTATGGACAGTATGACAGCAAATAGCAGTCCCACCAGGCTAATGGCAAAACTCTGCATGGCGTGAAAGCGTACAAATTTGCTATCTTTCTCCAGGATAAAGACGATTAAAGGGACTAGCCAAGCAAGGTAGTTAAGCCCAGGTATCCAACCAAGCACTACGCCACCCAGATAAGCTATGAGGATGGCGATATTTGCGTCTATCCCCAATGAAGATTTATGAGGCTCTACAGT